>CANRLD010000023.1 GCA_947631375.1 uncultured Methylophaga sp.
AGTACCCACACAAATTACTTGATATTGCTTTGTTAAAGAGCTGCAGCTCCTGCTGCAAAGAAGCGAGAATTATACAGGCTAACTTCTCGCTGTCAACCGCAATTATGACAGTATTATGAAACTACATATAAGACTGAACTCTTGCAGAAAAATGGTGGGCCGTCCGCGGCTCGAACGCGGGACCAACGGATTAAAAGTCCGGTGCTCTACCAACTGAGCTAACGGCCCAAACCAAGCGCAACATAATACTACAGCCGATGGAAATGACAAGCCCCAATCGTTATTTTTTGCTATCAATCGTGATAACAACGGGACTTACTGCGATTCTTTATTTTAAAGGAAGTCACTATAGTTCTATATAAACAAGTACTTATTGATATCGAGTAGGATCAGCTAAGCCTGCCTCAGCAAATCCTTGCCGTCTCAAGCGACAGGAATCGCACTGTCCACACGCTCGTCCCTGCGCGTCAGCCTGATAACAGGATATGGTTTCACTGTAGTCGATACCAAGCGCCGTTCCGTGTGTAATGATGTCAGCTTTTGATAAAGACATCAAAGGCGCTCTTATATATATAGGTTTGCCTTCAGTTGCTGATTTGATGGCTAGGTTTGCCAGCTTTTCGAAAGCAGTTACAAACTCTGGACGACAATCCGGATACCCGGAATAGTCGACAGCATTCACACCAATATAGATGGCTTCTGCTTGCAGCACTTCTGCCCAGCCTAACGCTATCGCTAGAAAAACAGTGTTTCTGGCAGGAACATACGTTACCGGAATACCCTCCTGCGCGACTTCAGGGACATCAATATCATCGGTTAGAGCCGACCCACCAATCGTACGCAAATCAATCTGGATAACTTTATGCTCAACAACTCCGTATTTTTCAGCCAGTCGTTGTGCAGCATTAAGCTCCGTTTTGTGGCGCTGCCCATAGTCAAAACTTATACTGTAACAAGCGTATCCCTCTGCTTTAGCGAAAGCCAAGGCAGTTATCGAATCCAATCCACCCGAAAGCAGTATGACTGCGCGCTTATTCATCGGCCTTGTGCATCGTTCCATAAGTATTTGTGTAACTGGATTTGCATTCTCACGGACAGGTTGTCAGCAATGATCCAGTCAGCAAGCACTGCTGGCTGCAAATTATTATGTTCTGGAGAGAATAAAACTTCACAACGCTGCGTTAAATCGTAGTGGGCTAATTGTTCTGTTGCCCACTGGTAATCCTCACGATTACAGATAACGAACTTGACCTGATCTCGAGAATTTAACAGCTCAATATTGCTGTAACGGTTTTTGGAAAGTTCACCTGAGGCAGGGGTTTTCAAATCCATAACACGCACGACTCGTGGGTCAATATCGCTGATATCCATTGCGCCACTGGTTTCCAGCGAAACTTCGACATCCAGATCACACAATGCCGTCAGCAGTTCTCGACAGCTGGGTTGTGCGAGAGGCTCGCCGCCAGTCACCGTCACATATTGCGGGTTATAGCGTTGCACTTCTGCCACGATGTCACTGATCGCCATTTTCTGTCCACCATGAAACGCATATTCTGTATCACAGTAGCCACAGCGCAATGGACAACCAGTTAATCTGACAAAAACCGTAGGCAAACCGACTGTACGCGTTTCCCCTTGTAACGAATAAAATATTTCAGTAATACGACATTGAGCCATTGACAGTTTCTGCAAAATTTCTTTTATTGCGCACTTTGCTGAATACGATCCAGACGCACTTGAGCCAAACGCGAAGCTGATGTATCTGGATACTGTTGCAGTACTTGATTCAATGTGGCTTGGGCCTTATCACTATCTCCGGCTTCATATTCACTAAAGCCACGCTTTAACAGCGCATCAGCGACTTTGCTGCTGCCAGAATAGTCCGTCAGCACTTTTTCAAAAGCCACAATCGCTTGATCAAACTCACGCAACACATAGTGCGCCTCCCCCTGCCAGTAATACACATTTGGCAAATAGCTGCTGGCTGGATAATTTTGAGGAAATGCATTCAATGCAGCCAACGCCTCTTGGTAACGCCCCCCACGCAAGTCCTGTAATGCCGCTTGATACGCTGCTTCTCCACTCTCAATGGCAACTGGCGCCAGTGAATCAATACCATCCTGCTCCGCTGGGGCACTCTCCGAGCTTTCAGCATCCGCAAGTTCAGCGCCTGCAGCTTCACTTGCCATCGCTGCGGAGTCTTCCACTGTCGGCGCTGGCGCCGCTGGCACAGCAGACTGTTCAGCCTCTACTATCCGCTTATCCAGATCCAGATACTGCTCACGCTGGCGTTGCTGCATTTGTTCGATCTTATGATTAAGCTCTTCATTTGCACCATTTAGTCGTTGAATTTCGCGTTGCAATTGATCCACCTGGGTAAGTAATGAGGTCAACCCCTGCCCTTGGATAATACGCTCTAGACGATCCATGCGTGCATTAATGGATTCCTGCTCTGCCCAAGAAACAGTGGGCGCTATTGCAGCGCCCACCATGAATGCAATGATCAGTTGTTTTTGCTTTTTGAAAGGCATATCAGCGACCAATATAGACTATTTCAACCCGGCGATTTTGTGACCATGCAGACTCATCACTGCCGTCGACTGCAGGACGTTCCTCACCAAAGCTTGTGACACGAAATTGTTGGGCACTGGCACCTTGCAACATCAGTAACTGACGGATAGACAACGCACGACGCTCACCCAGCGCCAGGTTGTATTCACGGGAGCCGCGCTCATCGGTATGACCTTCCAGTCTTACAGTCAAGTTTGGATTTTTACCCAGATAAGCGGCATGTGCTTCAACAATCGCCTGATCCTGTGGTCTGACGCTCGCACTGTCATAATCAAAATAGATAATACGATTTGATAACGGATTTGACGGATCATTCAGTTCACTACTGGAGAACTGATCTTCACCTACAACAACACTGGCTTCAGCTCCCAGATCACGACCATCTGCATTTTGATCAGAAACCCCGGATGTTGAAGCACCATTGCGTTCTTCAACCAATACATCATCACCAACACCATCTTTGGTCGTATTACCGCTACAAGCGCCCAGTAGGAATAACGCAACTAACAGAGCCGAAAATTTAAAACGATTCATAAAAAAACACTCCTGATATAAATTATTTTTTCAGCGGAGACCATGCAGGTTCACGCACAATAGTTCCGGATTCGCTCAAACGTTGATGGATCCGGCCATCAACAGAGACAGCAGCCAACACGCCCCTGCCTTTTTGCTCAGTAGCATACAGGATCATCTGCCCATTCGGCGCAAAACTGGGCGACTCTGCACGGCCAGACTCCGTCAGGACTTGCAACGCCCCGGTTTTTAAATCCTGTACAGCAATATAAAAACGCCCACTCACTGCATGCACCATTGTCAATTTGCGACCATCTGGCGATATATCCGGCGAAGCGTTGTAATTTCCTTCAAACGTAACACGTTCTGCACGACCACCATTGGCCGGAACACGATAAATCTGTGGCTGGCCACCACGGTCTGAAGTGAAGAAAATATTATCACCATCCGGCGACCATACGGCTTCGGTATCAATTGCCTGCGCATTATTGGTAACTCGCATCAACTCGCCACTCGACAGTTCAAGCACATAGACTTCCGGATTACCGTTTCTGGATAAGGTCAATGCCAGTTTCCGGCCATCCGGAGACCACGCAGGTGCACTGTTAATCCCGTCAAATGAAGCAACCGATTGACGTTGCCCGCTTTGCAACTTCTGCACAAACACTTCTGATTTGCCATTTTCAAAGGTGACATAGGCCAGCTGATTTCCATCCGGTGACCATGCCGGCGACATGATTGGCTGTGTGGACTGCAGTACGGTACGTGGATTCGCCCCATCAGCATCTGATATTTGTAGGGCAAAGCGTTTTTTTCCATCACTGGCAGAGACTTGCGTGACAAACGCCAGCCGGGTAGAAAAAATCCCTTTTTCGCCAGTTAGTGTTTCATATACCACATCGGCAATCTGGTGCCCCAGTGCCCGGATCCCAGAAGCTGGAACCTGATAGCGCTTGCCGGCCAACTGTTGCCCACGGTAAACATCAAACAATTGAAATTGTACCTGATAGTTTTCCCCATCCTGGCTACTGATTTTACCGATGAGTAAGCCTTCGGAACGCAACAGCCGCCAGTCAGCAAAGTTTACTTGTGACTGCTCTGTGGGCCTTGAGACCAAATCCTGCTCATCAAGTGGTGCAAAACGGCCACTGCTTGCCAGGTCGTTACGAATTATCGCAGAAATATCTTCTGGCGCATTCACCCCTTCAGCACCAAACGGAACAATCGCAATCGGTAGCGCTGCATCTGAACCGCCAGTGATTTCTATCGTCAGCAAGGCTTGTGCCTGCAAAGGTAAAAAAGCAAGCAAAACGCCTAGCTTTAACAACCATTTCCTAATCATCACATCCGCCTTTATTCTGGTCTGAATACAAAATTAAAACTTCTAAACTCTGCTGCTGCCTTGGCATCACTTGGCAGCGGCAAAGGAGAGGATTTATAAACGGCGCTCTCTGCCGAGCGGTCGAAAACAGCATTGCCACTACTTTTTACAATGGTCACCTCACCGACATCACCGCCGGGTAAAGTCCGTATTTGCAATGTCACTTCCAGACCGCTATCCGCAGTCGCCGGTTTAATCCAGAAGCGTTTCACGCGTTGTTGAATAATGAGTGAATATTCATCTACAACACCTTTAATACGGCGGCCTTCGCGCTCGGCCTGCTCGGCCTCTAACTGCCGTTGTAAATCCGCTTCGGCTTCAGCTTTGCGCTTAGCCTCTTCCTCAGCAGCTTTGCGTTTCGCTTCTTCTTCCGCCTTACGCTTGGCCTCTTCCTGAGCCTTGCGTTCTGCTTCCGCTTTTTGTTTGGCTTCTTCTTCCGCCTTACGCTTGGCTTCTTCCTGAGCCTTACGTTCTGCTTCGGCTTTTTGCTTGGCCTCTTCTTCCGCCTTACGTTTGGCTTCCTCTTCTTGCGCTTTACGCTGTGCTTCCGCCTCTTCTCTGGCTTTTTCTGCCGCCAAACGCTCTGCTTCGGCTTGTTGTTTGGCTGCTTCTGCCGCCTGACGTTCCGCTTCGGCTTTCTGCTTAGCCTCTTCTGCCGCCTGGCGCTCTAGCTCAGCTTGTTGACGCGCTTCTTCTTGTTCAATTCGTTGTTGTTCGAGTTCTTTCAGCCGCTGCTGTTCCTGCTCTGCTTCCTGTTGGCGTTTTTCAGCATCAAGTCGTGCACGCTCCTGCATGTCCAACAGCTCCTGCTCTTGTCGGGCAAGTTCTTGTTGCGATTTTTCCAACTGTTCCTCAATCTTTTGTTGTCGTTCCTCTTCTGCGGCGCGTTTACTGTCCTCTGCTTCTTGCAGCCGGGCCATTTCCTCCAGCACCAGATCCTCATCCATTACGGTAGCTTGTACGATTTCGACTTCCGGCTGGCCAAGCTGGCGTATTTCGGTTGGCATATCAAAGCTGAGTACCAACAATAAAATCAACAATACATGCAGTACTGTTGAGGCGCCACCGGCAAGCAATGTTTGCACAATAGGATGCTGTTTCATCAGAATTACTGTGTTGGAGGTTCCGGTCGTTGCGTGATCAGCCCGACATTGGGCACACCCGCTTTTTGTAATAAGGCCATAGCGCCTACGACCTGTCCATAACTTGCGGCGCTGTCACCTTTGACCATTACCGGGGTCTCAGGATTACGTCGCAATACCGCTGACACTCTGGCGATCAGGTCTTGCGCGCCAATAGTTTGATCCTGATTTTCACCGATCGAGGCATAGTAATTACCATCTGCATCCACTGATATCACCAACGGTTCAAGATTTTCCGGTACATCAACCGGATTGGCATCTGCACTGGGTAAGTCAACTTGGACACCTTGTGTCAGCATGGGTGCAGTAATCATAAAAATGATCAGCAGCACCAGCATAACGTCGATATACGGGACAACGTTTATTTCCGCCACAGGTTTGCGTCGCAGGCGCTGTTGTTTATAAAGTGCCATCGTTTGGCTCCGTTATTAACCTTGTTGCCGTTGCAAAATTGAAGAGAACTCTTCAACGAAGTTGTCATATCGGCTAATCAGTCGCTCAACTTCGTTTGAATAGCGGTTATAAGCAACCACCGCTGGGATCGCCGCAAACAAGCCCATTGCTGTAGCGATCAGTGCCTCGGCAATACCCGGAGCAACCATCGCCAGCGTAGCTTGTTGTACTTCACCTAAAGCACGAAACGAATTCATAATACCCCAGACGGTTCCAAACAGACCAATATAGGGACTGGTGGAACCTGCTGTCGCTAAAAATGGCAGAGACAGCTCTAATTCATCTATTTCTCGCGATAAGGATATCCGCATAACACGCTGCGTGCCTTCCAGCACATAAGTTGAATCTGACGAGGTCTTTTTCAGCCGGACAAACTCTTTAAACCCTGCTTCAAAAATACCTTCCATTCCGCGACCGGAATGTGGTTTGGCGGTAATATCCTCATACAGTCTATTCAGCTCATTTCCTGACCAGAACTTATCTTCAAACGAGTCCGCATCTCGTTGCGCCTGAACCAGCTCGCTGCGTTTTTTGAAAATAATAGTCCATGAATACACTGATATCAGCAGCAAGATCAGCATTACCAGCTGTACCAGCAAGCTCGCCTCTGATATCAGGGAAATTAAGGATAGATCAGCATTCACATTGCATCTCCGTCAAAATAAAAGAAGGTATTGGTCGCGGCTTAAACCGCAAAGCATCCAGACAGGCCACTCTGACAGATGCATGACATAACAGTTCACCATCACGTAGCACGGATTGCTCAAACTGAATGCTGGCACCACTCATTGTCGTTATCTCGGTTCGAATCACCAGAGCATCATTAAAAAGCGCCGGCAAGCGGTAATGAATCTGCATGGAGTGCACAGCAAATAAACAATTATGTTCATCTTTCAGGTTATTCTGCTCGAAACCACACTTGCGCAACCATTCGGTTCGCGCTCGCTCCATAAACTTCAGATAGTTTGCGTGATAAACCACGCCGCCACTATCCGTGTCTTCGTAATACACTCTTACCGGCCAGTCAAATAACGCCATCACTCACCTGTAAAAGCCAAATCGGCAGACAAGCCCATGTGCAAAAATGCCCTTTTGGTAGCGACACGTCCTCGTTGGGTGCGCATGATAAACCCTTCCTGAATCAGGTAAGGCTCTATCACATCTTCGATAGTGCTGCGCTCTTCGCTGATTGCGGCGGCTAGATTATCCAGACCAACGGGACCGCCGGAAAACTTTTCAATAATTGCCAATAAAAACTTGCGATCCAACATATCAAAACCGAAGGAATCGACATCGAGTAAATCCAGTGCTTGCCGGGCAACTTCTGCTGTCACCACACCATCAAAACGCACTTCAGCATAATCACGAACCCGACGCAATAACCGGTTCGCAATGCGTGGGGTACCGCGTGAACGATGTGCAATCTCACTGGCTCCGCCACTTTCCAATGAAACGCCCAGAATACGGGCGCTTCGCTGCACAATCGTGCTTAAATCCGCGACATTATAAAACTCCAGTCGCTGCACGATACCAAACCGATCCCGTAAGGGTGAGGTAAGCGCACCCGCTCGTGTTGTTGCACCAACCAGGGTGAAAGGCTCCAAATCCAGCTTTATTGAACGAGCCGCCGGGCCTTCGCCAATCATGATATCGATTTGGTAATCTTCCATTGCTGGATAGAGCACTTCTTCTACCACCGGGCTTAAGCGATGAATTTCATCAACGAATAACACATCATTGGGTTCAAGATTTGTCAGCAAAGCAGCCAGATCACCCGGTCGCTCCAGCACTGGACCAGAGGTTTGTCGCAAACTCACTCCCATTTCGTTGGCAATAATATGTGCCAGCGTGGTTTTCCCCAGCCCCGGTGGGCCAAAAATCAGCGTATGGTCTAATGCTTCCTGGCGCTTTCTGGCAGCAGAGATAAACAATTCCATCTGCTCACGCACCACCGGTTGACCGATGTAATCCTGTAAACTAAGCGGTCTTATAGCGCGATCGACACGCTCGTCATCCTGCAGTGCTTGCGGAGAAATAAATCGCTCATCCATAGTTTAGTTTCGTTGTAACGCTTGTCTGATGATTTGCTCGGTAGTCATGTCTTGCGCATCAAAGCTACGGATCATTTTGTCCGCTTCGGCGGATTTATATCCTAAAGCGACTAATGCTGCCAGTGCTTCTTTTCGCGCCCCGCTACTGCTCGGCATATTCGTCGTGATTTGCTCATCCAGCCCTATCGCAGGGCCTATTTCTTTCAGCCGATCGCGCATTTCAATAATCAGTCGATCAGCTGTCTTTTTACCGACTCCGGGCAGCCGCGTCAAACTGGCAACATCGCCTTCCTGGATGCTTTGCGCAAAACTGTCCACATCACTGCCCGATAAAATCGTTAATGCCAGCTTGGCGCCAACCCCATTGACTTTTAGCAGACTGCGAAACAGCAACCGCTCTCTGGCCGTGGCAAATCCATATAAAAGCTGGGCATCTTCCCTGACGACCAGATGGGTATAGAGACTGACCGTTTCCTTAAGTGGCGGCAAGTTTACAAAGGTTGACATTGGGGCGGCGACTTCATAACCGACTCCCTGAACATCCAGCACCAATTCAGGTGGCTGTTTTTCGATAATAATTCCAGTAAGACGACCAATCATCGGTTATATCGCCCTCCTCGACGGCGACTGACGCGCATTCCTGCTGGCAGTTTATTGCCAGGACCATTCAACGCAGAATAATTGGCGTGCGTGATTGCACAAGCCAGTGCATCTGCAGCATCTTCCAGTGGAGCCTCTTTGAGTTGCAACATCACGGACATCATATACTGGACCTGCTCTTTTTGGGCATGTCCGTTACCGACCACCGATTTTTTAATTTGCGTGGCCGAATATTCATGAACCTGTAATTGTTGACTGACAGCAGCGCAGATGGCAGCGCCGCGAGCTTGACCAAGTTTCAACGCAGAGTCAGCATTCTTGTGTAGAAACACTTGTTCAACCGCCATTATATCGGGCTGATAACGCTGAATAAGCTCGGTTAACCCCTCAAAAATCTGTTTCAGCCTGCCGGAAAAGTCACCGTCACCGACCAATAATCTGCCACTGACAACATGTTTAATCTGCTTTCCATCAAGCTCTATGATGCCAAAGCCGGTTTTTCGAGACCCAGGATCTACGCCAATAATACGGGTCATAATGGTGGCAATCAGCTATCCAGCTGCGCCAGCACCTCGTCCGAAAAATCAGCATTCGAATAAACCTGCTGCACATCATCCAGCTCTTCAAACGCTTCGATCATGGCGATCGCTTTTTGTGCATCCTCCAACTCCAGACTGACGCTGGTATCGGGATGCATGGTAACTTCCGCAGATTGCGCTATCAGTCCAGCTTCATCCAGCGCATCTTTAACTGCGGCGTAATCTTCTGGTGAAGTAAACACATCAATGGAGCCATCATCATTGGTAATAATGTCTTCAGCACCGGCTTCCAGCGCCACTTCCAACACATCATCTTCAGAAACATCGCTGGCAAAACTGATGATGCCTTTTTTATTAAACAAATAGGCTACCGAACCATCCGTTCCCATATTGCCGCCACGCTTGCTGAAAACATGGCGCACTTCGGCAACCGTCCGGTTACGGTTATCTGTCATACAATCAATCATGATGGCAATGCCATTCGGGCCATAGCCTTCATAGCGTACTTCTTCATAAGCTGCACCTTCCAGCTCACCGGCACCACGTTTGGCAGCGCGCTCAATAACGTCTCTGGTCATATTACTGCCCAAAGCCTTATCAACGGCCGCCCGTAACCGCGGGTTTGTTGCCGGGTCACTGCCACCCATTCTTGCCGCCACTGTAATTTCACGAATCAGCCGAGTGAACAATTTGCCACGCTTGGCATCCTGTGCACCTTTTCTATGCTGAATATTCGCCCATTTACTATGACCTGCCATCTGTCAGAACCCTTTGAATTTCTATTGTTAAACACATGCCGAATACAGATTAAACCAACGTATTCCAATCACGGTAATACTCACTACGGCCATACACCTGATCAAAGTACATACTCTGCAACTGCTCGGTAATCGGCCCACGCACACCTTCACCGATCGGTCGGTTATCCAACTCGCGGATAGGCGTTACTTCTGCCGCTGTGCCGGTGAAAAATGCTTCATCACAAATGTACACTTCATCCCGGGTAATACGCTTTTCAATGACTTTTAAACCGATATCATTGGCCAGTCGCATGACCGTATCGCGAGTAATACCATCCAGCGCAGAGGTCAGCTCTGGTGTATAGAGCACACCATCACGCACCATAAAGAAGTTTTCGCCACTGCCTTCAGTGACAAACCCATTTGCATCCAGCAATAATGCTTCGTCGTAGCCGTCATTAACCGCTTCCTGCAAGGCCATCATCGAGTTCATATAATTACCGTTTGCCTTGGCTTTGCACATGGTGATATTGACGTGATGTCGGGTAAATGAAGACGTTTTGATGCGAATGCCTCGCGTCATGTTTTCTTCGCCCAAGTAAGATCCCCAGCTCCAGGCGGCAATCATAACGTGCGTATTAAGGTTATCTGCACGGATCCCCATGCCTTCCGAACCATAAAAACACATCGGCCGGATATAAGCGGAGTCCAGCTTGTTATCCCGAACGACTGCACGCTGCGCTTCATTCAGTGTGGCCTTATCAAAAGGCATACTCATGCCAAGAATTTTGGCACTGCGAAACAACCGGTCGGTATGCTCCTGCAATCTGAAAATTGCCGTACCGGCATCGGTTTTATAGGCACGAACGCCTTCAAACACACCCATCCCATAATGCAAAGTATGTGTCAGCACGTGAACTTTAGCGTCACGCCAGGGCACAAATTCGCCATCCAACCAGATAACGCCATCACGATCTGCCATTGTTACTGCTGCCATAATTACCTACTTTTGAGACTTGAATTGATACCAAACTGGTTATATTAACCAGCGCTGCCAAATTGCTGTTACTTGCTGCTGAAAACCGGCCACCATCTCTTGCGGAACCAGTGCCGGCTGTTCTTGCAACACACTGTGATTTGCTTCACTGCGATAATAGCGATACGCGTCTGCAAGCATACCGCCTTCCTGTTGGCCAAGTTTATTTGTTGCCACCAAGGCATCCAGAATCCTGATATTATCAGTGTAAACCAGTAGTTCAGGCAAGTTCGCCGACCAGGCCAACACAGCATATTGCACGATAAACTCAATATCGGCGATACCACCGACAGCCTGCTTGAGATCGAACAGCTCTGCTGTTGATTTATCCGATGATTGGCGCATCTTCTGCCGCATTTCACTCACTTCTCTGACCAGCTCAGCCTCGGTGCGGCTTTTTGACAGGACTTGCTGGCGAATCGCGCTGAATTGTGCGGCCAGTTTCTCATCTCCGGCAACACAACGTGCTCTGACCAACGCCTGATGCTCCCAAGTCCAGGCTTCATTCTGTTGATAATCAGCAAAACCGGAAAGCGGACTGACCAATAAACCGGAATTTCCTCTGGGCCGCAAGCGCAAATCAACTTCGTATAGTACGCCGCCAGAGGTCACGGTACTTAAAAGATGAATCATCCGCTGCGCCAATCGCGTATAAAACACCATAAGATCAACTGGCTTGTCACCATCGGTCATGCCTTCACGGGCATCATCAAAAATAAAAACCAAATCCAAATCAGACCCATAGCCCAGCTCCAGGCCGCCCAGCTTGCCATACGCAATTACGCTAAAACCGCAACAGGACATATCGGAGATATCAGCGCCTGGCGGCAGGCCATGTCGTGCAATCAGATGCGACCAGGCCAGTTGTAACACACGTTCCAGCTGGATTTCTGCCAGCTCACTCAACTGATCTCCCACCCGCATCAATGGCAAAACACCGGTAACATCCGCAGCGGCAACATGCAGCATGGCAATTTGCCGAAACTCACGCAGCAAATTCATTTGCTGTTCAAGATCGGTCACATCGGCCAGCGACAAAAACTGATCCAGTAACGCCTTTTGTTTTTCCTTTCCCGGCACTTCATACAGCGAGCGTGGATCCAGTAGTTCATCGAGTAACATTGGATAACGCGCCAACTGATTACTGATCAGCGGACTGGCCGCGCAGAGTTTTACCAGTTGTGATAATGCCAGGGTATTTTCCACCAGCAGTGACATATATGCTGAGCGCCGCATGATAGCTTCCAGTAACGGCATCATGCGCGCCAGACAAGCGTCTGGCTGCTCTGTTCCGGCAGCCGCCTGAACCAGCAATGGCAACAGTTTTTTAAGTCTGTGCTGTCCTGTCTGGCCAAGATTTTTCACAGCATGCAGATTAAATAAACTTTCGAGAACACTGTGCGTATGCTGCGGCTCACGGTAGCCCCAGCGTTGCAGATAATCGATAATTTCCGTCTCACTGGCGGTTAGTAACGCAATATTATCGGCATTTTCATCTCCAGCCTGTGGCGCTGTCAGTAACTGTTCAAAATGCTCATGAACCTGCCGGCGATGGCCTTCCAGTGCCCGAACATAGTGTGACCAGTTTTCAAAGCCCATACTCTGTGCCAATCGCGTTTGTGCAACGGCTTGCTGCGGCAAAACATGCGTCTGCTGATCGGCCCAGGCCTGGAGACGATGCTCGGTACGGCGTAAAAAGTCATAGGCATTTTTTAAGGCAGTCACCGCGTAATCTGACAACAGGCCGCGTTCAGCCAACAACGTCAGGATGGTGAGGATTGGCCGTTGTTGCAGTGGCCGATCCCGACCACCATAAATCAGTTGAAAAACCTGACCGATAAACTCTATTTCCCGAATCCCGCCAGCGCCCAGCTTGATATTGCTTTGCATGCCTTTATGACGTAATTGACCGGCAATCATCGCTTTCATTTCCCGTAGCGAATCAAACATGCCGTAATCCAGATAGCGTCGATAGATAAAAGGCCGCAGCAAATCGCTAATGGCTTTTTTATCCTGATCGCTGCCGGTAACCGGCCGGGCCTTAATCATCGCATAGCGTTCCCACTCACGACCTTGAGTTTGGTAGTAATCTTCCATTGCTTCAAAGCTGGCAACCAGGCAACCACTGTCACCAAAGGGACGTAGTCGCATATCCACCCGAAAGACAAAGCCTTCAACAGTAACGTTATCCAGCGCCTGAATCAGCTTGCGGCCTAAGCGGGTAAAAAACTCTTCGTTGCTCAGATTTTTTTTACCATCGCGGGTTTCACCTTCTGCCGGATAGGTAAAAATCAAATCAATATCGGAGGACAGATTTAATTCGCCCGCTCCCATTTTACCCATTGCCAACACCACTAATTGCTGCGGCCGCCCATGGTTGTCCGTTGGCATGCCGTAAAGCTCGGTTTGCCATAGCTGTAATTTATTCAGCGCCTGTTGCACACAAGCATCTGCCAGTGCTGTCAACTCAGCCATTGTTTCAGCCAAATCCGCCCAGCCGCTCAGATCTCGCCAGATGATCCGTATCATTTCGCGTTGTCGAAAGATCCTCAGCTGCTGCTGTAATGCAGCTTCATCAGTAACAAGTTGCAGAGAGTTCTGTAGCCTGCGTTGATAATCAGTGGCTGCATAAACCCGCTGTAAATCACCGCTTTCAATCAGTTCACGGAAACGTTGCGGATGTCTTTCACCCTGTTGCAATACGTATTCACTGGCGGCTATCACCGCATGGCAGCTATCGCGCAAGGCTTGATTATCGCCAAGAAGAAGCTGCCAGTGATCGCTGAGTTCTGTTGATGTCATGCCTTCCTCATTTGCTGATGTGACGGTTATGCTGCGTTACAAGACTATTTAAATTAACAGAACAACAACTGGCGGGGGAATCTGCTTTTGCCAAGCTGTTACAAAATGCATAATATGCCTCCCTGAGATTTTGCTGAGATGAATACGCTGACAGACAAGGACGACTATGGCGACGTTATTATTCCGACTTAACAATGTACCTGAGGACGAAGCAGAAGATGTCCGGCAATTGCTGGATGACAAAGGTCTGCCGTTCTACGAAACACACGCTGGCTTTTTCGGTCTGGGCGTTGCCGCGATTTGGCTGATTAATGACCAGCAACTGCCGCTTGCCAAGGCCATTCTTGACGAATATCAGGCCAAACGGGCAATTGAGCAACGTCAGCAATATGACGAGCTGCGCGCCAGCGGCGACATTCCGGATTTTCTTCAATCCATCTGGCAACACCCTTTTCGCTTTGTTGGTGTGTTGCTATTAATTATCTTTGTGCTGGGCCTGATGCTCATTCCCTTCTGGAAAACACTCCATCCCTGATCAGTATTAACAGTCACTGACATAAAAAAAACCCTGCCTCTTTCGAGACAGGGTTTTTTGTTTTTCTAAGCAGAAAAATCAGCCTACATCATGCCGCCCATACCACCCATATCAGGCAT
>CANRLD010000024.1 GCA_947631375.1 uncultured Methylophaga sp.
GCTCTTCGGCAATCAGAATAGCCTCGTTTTCAAAGGTAATTAACACATCGCCCATGCCACGCTGGGTGAATGTTGTCGTTGCTCCACGACCACCGCCATCCAGCACAGGAACATTGGCAAGAAATTTCCTGACGAAATCTTTGGCTCCCTGCTCATTGCCTGCTTTATCCAGCGCATATCCCCAGGCAGCAAGATAGCTGTAACGTCCATTTCCCGATGTTTTGGGGTTAGGCATAATCACTTGCAAACCTTCAGCGGCCAGATCGTCCCAATCGGCAATATTTTTCGGATTGCCCTTACGCACTAAAAAAACCGTCGTGGTGGTATAGGGCGCAGCATTATGCGGAAACTGTTGCTGCCAATCATTAGCGACCAACCCTTTATCCGCAAGAACCTGAATGTCAGGTGATTGGTTCATGGTCACCACATCCGCTTGCAACCCGGCAATAACCGCCATCGCCTGCTTGCTGGAACCAGAGTGAGACTGGTCAATCTTGATCTCGACATTCTGTTCTTTTTGAATATAGTCCTTAAATAACGGATTGATATCCTTGTACAATTCTCTCGACACGTCATAGGAGACATTCAGTAAATGCTCTGCCGCGCCCGCACTGCTACTGAACGCCAAGCCCAGGCTGGCCGCTATGACGAATTTTCTGACAAATGATTTTTTAACTGACATTGCGAACCTCATCGCGATTGATAGTAACTACGGTAAATTTTAAAGCAGTCTCTTATCAATAATAACCAATAAAAAGTGTGAAGCTTATGAAATATTCTGCTAAGGCTGTATGTAATGAAACACATCAACAGATGCCAATACGTTTATTTAACCACTGGGTAATTTTGATGTATTGATTGATTGAAACCACTGATAAACTCGCTCCTAATCGCCGGCTTATATAACCGTCTCTCATCAAAAAAGACCGAATAATTATCAGCTTATCCGGTCTTCTTATAATTTTTGTAAGATTTATGGCACGTACCAGGCTGCTGCCTGCAATGCCACTATATTCATACCACTGTTAATTGATTATTTGATGTTAGCAGCGTCTGACAGGATTTTGACAAGCGAGGTTCAAACCGCTGATAGAGCATACGCCCTTTATGAAACAATCGTATTTCACCCCGCCCCATTGGATACCAGATATCGCCTTTGGTCAGCGGCTTGGTGGCTACAATAATGGTGTTATTTCCCTGCTCATACATATCCACGGGTAATTCCAGATCACTGTCAACCAGCGCAATACGTGTTTGTGGCTTTGTCCACTGTGTCCAATAAAGCTCGGTTGAAGCATAAGCAATCATCAATTGGTTATTTGCCAGAATAAAATTAAAATTGCCAAAGCGGCTGATTTCATCACTCACCAGCTTAATCTGGGTGACCAAATGATCCAGCCGGGGATGATAGAACTGGTAATGCTCGGCAATCGTGGATAACAAATGACAAAAAGCGCGTTCACTGTCCGTATCGCCTTCGACCTGAAACAATGGGTTCGGCTCCGGATGATATCCATATAAATCACCGTTATGGGAAAACGCCCAGTCATGCCCCCAGAAGGCTCTTTTAAAAGGGTGCGTATTGCGGAGAGACATCTCTCCAAATGTGGCTTTACGTATATGGGCAATAAAACTGTTGCTCCGGACTTCAGAGGTCAGATATTGCCGGGCCAGTTCACATTGACTGGCAGCTGACAGGCTCTTGACGATTTGCGTCCGCCCCTGCTCATCATAGCTCGCGATTCCCCAACCATCGCCATGTTCTGCCGTCGCACCACCCCGCTGAAAAAAATCAGCCAATAGCCAGTGAGGACTAACCGGCTGTTGGCTGCTGATACCTAAAAGTTGGCACATGGTTATACCCGAGAGAGTCGGATCAGTGTCAATCGCAGATAGGGGCTGACTGCGTCATAACCTTTATGAAAACGGGCAGCACGTTCGGCTTCATCCTGTAATGAAGGCACAATCACCACGCTACGTCCTTCTGTTGAATCCTGCTCAAAGTCAGGGGCAGTATCTCCCAGTTTGATTGTCATGTTATTTCTCCTTTATTCATGCCTGAATCTCAAACGTACTGTAAAAATACATTTTGTGTTGCCAACGCGCTCACGATTGAGTAGGTTCTGGGTATGTGACGTTTACGCGCACTATTCCAGCTACCGAGTTGATAGACGTCGTCTCCCGGTAATGGCTCAACGGCTTCCAGCATCGCTGAAACAAAGTCTTTGATTAACGGCCAGGCGCCGTAACCCGGCTCACTGTTTATGTGACCCGCTTCACCGGCGTTGTAAAACGCCAACCCCCAGTCCCGACTTAGTTGATCCGCTTGAACAACTGACATCCAGGGATCGTTGTTACTGGCAACTAACACACCCAATGTATTCAGTCGCTGCTCAGGCAAGCAGCCCACAATGGTCTGTAAATTCTTTTGGCTCTCACTCTTCGGTCCGTAAAGCGTAAAACGCTGCGGAGCGGCTGGAGCCACTAAAATAAGGCCGGCCACTTTTTCCGGCCGCCATGAAGCCACCAATGCACTGACCAGGCAACCAAAACTGTGGGCGACTAAAATCGCTTGACCCGGCATATTATCAAGCTGCCTTTCAAGCGCTTCAGCCCATGGATAGATCCGTGGGGATTCCCAGTTAACGCCAGTTAAACGTTCACTTTCGGGGAATTGATGCTCAAGCCATGTCTGCCAGTGATTATTATCACTGCCATGGAACCCTGGCACAGTTAAGATTCTGGTTCTCATCTGACTGCTCCTCGACGCTGGATGTTTTTATATTCTGCTAAAACTGGCCAGAGCAACTTCGGTTGATTTGAACAAGGCAATCACTTCAAACCCGGGTTTCAATCCCAAGTCATCCAGCGAACTGGTGGTCACTACTGAAGTAATGATTCCAGCTCCTGTATCCACTTCAACTTCACTGACGACATCGCCACGTTTTATGCGTTTGATGGTGCCTTTAAATTGATTTCGACTGTTTATTGCTTTAATCGTCATGAGTATTTCCTTTATTTTGAAAATAATTCAGCCTGAATCATTTCAGGCCGAAATGTCTGTAAAATTATTGAACTGAATAAATCCGGTCGAACACGCCACCATCATTAAAGTGAGTTGTCTGGGCTTTTTGCCAGCCGCCGAACGCTTCATCAATGGTAAAAGTTTTCACTTGCGGAAATCGGGCAATGTCTTCTGGATCAGCATGCTCTGGCGTTACTGGCCGATAGTAATGTTTAGCAGCCAATGCCTGACCAACCGGTGAGTAGAGATATTCAAGATAGGCTTTGGCAACTTCCTTGGTGACATGTTTTTCGGTATTGCCATCAACAACGGTAACCGGCGGTTCAGCCAGAATGGAAACCGAAGGAACGACAATCTCAAATTGGTCTTTACCCAATTCGTTAATCGCTAAAAAAGCTTCATTTTCCCAGGAAATAAATACATCACCGATACCGCGTTGCACAAAGGTATTGGTCGCACCACGTGCGCCAGAATCTAAAACAGGAACATTTTTAAAAAGTTTGCTAACAAACTCTTCGGCTTTTTCAGCACTGCCATACTTTGCTTCCGCAAAGCCCCAGGCTGCCAGATAATTCCAGCGAGCGCCGCCAGATGTTTTTGGATTTGGCGTGATTACAGCAACATCTGGTTTAACCAGATCCTCCCAATCCTTAATGCCTTTTGGATTGCCTGTTCTAACCAAAAAAACGATTGTTGAAGTATAAGGGGAGCTGTTATTGGGTAAACGTGTTTGCCAGTCAACAGGCAATTTACCGGTATGTTCGCCTATGGCATCGATGTCATAAGCAAGCGCCAACGTCACCACATCCGCTGCCAGTCCATCAATAACCGCTCGCGCCTGTTTGCCGGCGCCGCCATGTGATTGCTGGATCTTGACGTCATCGCCGGTCTGCTGTTTCCAATGTTTTGTAAATAAGGGATTGAATTCCTGATAAAGCTCGCGGGTCGGATCATAAGAGACATTTAGCAGTTCAATATTTTTAGCCTGTGCGCCGCCTGACAATGCAGCGAGGCTGATCGCAAGCGGCAGGGTTTTAATCAATGTTTTCAGTTTCATGTTGTTCTCCAATAGTAAAAAGTTAAGTTATTTAAAAATCAATCTGGGCACGGACTAAAGCGATATCAGGTTTTTCACCATCAGCAGCATTACCGGGACGATCTACATCAAGCACTTTGATGTAATTTGCCGAGAGACGGATGTTGTCGGTGGTGTACCAGTTCAAACCGAAGGTCAGGTTTTCCTGTTCACCGCCAATAAAGCTGCCATCGGTGAGATCGGCAGCGCTGTATCGAATACCGACTTCCCATGCGCCAATGCCTCCCTGCCCCACTGTTGTGTTAGGTTTCACCCGATCAAAGGTGCCTGTATTGGCTTTATAGCCGCGCGACTCGCCGGTTAAGAAATAACTGGCGTAGGCATACCAGGCGTTAAAATCAAGATCACTCGCCGCTGAAGCTCGCTTTACTTGTGTATTGATGTACTCGCTCTGTATTGAAAACGGGCCAAAAACTGCAGCCGCTTCCAAACCATATTGTTGGTAGTCATCAACATCAGCGATGGTGTTGGTATCAATAAAACGTACATCGGTAATATTGGCTTCTGGTCGTTCACGAAAACGTAAAGCAGTGTCTTCGGGATTTCGGTGTAATACCGCCGCCCCCAGATGGATCAGTTTGTTTTTCTCAATGATTGGGTTAAATGTACCTCGAGCAACCAGCCCCCAGCCTTCATTGCCTTCATCGGCTGCATTCGCCTCACTCTTGTCACCAAAAGCTCCGGCTGAGGCACTCCAGTTACTGCTACCATGGCTTAAGCCAACACCAAAGGCACGATCAGGGTTAAAGACATTGGTTAAACCACGTTCAATAAAGGTGGTGTTTAAACTGCTGGTTAAATGTTCCAAACCGAAAGGTTGTTTAAACTGGCCGATGGTGATAGCTGGCGTCAGCCCGGTGTACTGAATATAGGCATCGCGAATACCGCGTTGTCCGGAATCGCTGCCGCCCGGGCGAGCAAAATCATATTGAAAGCGGTAATTCCAGTTGTCATACACTGTGCCGCGAACATCTAAAAACAGACGGCGGAAGCTACTGCCATCTCCCAAATCAACATTATCGGCATTGTGATACGCTGCATCGGCCTGCAGACGACCACCAATTTGTGCTTTGAAAGCGCCATTGGTTGATTCAAAAGACAAAGCACGGCCATTGGTTTTTGCAATTACGGCATTTTGGGTAACAACTTGTGTTTGCTTCACCTCTTCTTGGGTTTGCGTAATCTGTGCATTTTGGACTTCTAATTGCTGTAACAACTGATTCACTTGTTGTTCTAGTTTTAAAATTCTCGCTTCTGCATCAGCCAGTGCCGCCGCCGGGGATAGCAAAACAAGTCCTGCCAGCAGCAGATTTTTTCTGAGTGGATTAAGTTGAAAGTTCACGTACTGTCTCCTGTTAATTTAAGTACAGGGCAGATACTAGAAAGAACAGCTAATCAAACGAACCAAGAAAAAAAGAATTGGTTATGAAAAATGATGTTAAACAAGCCGTTTCAATGCTTGAGCAATATATTTGACGCGGTTTTCCGTGATAAAAATTATTTCTGCATGGCATGTTTGCAGCTGCTTTTCAAACGGTAGCCGCAAACTCACCACACGAAATTGATTTGATATCTATGACGGCACGACCGGTTGATCCAGGCATCATTAAATGGCATTTGATTCGCGTATCGCTGGCAAGGAAACCTCAACAACGACGAAAGAGGATGTATGTTGAGAGGATGAGAACGACAGATTTGCAAGACTGTCATGATACGAATAACCGGGCGATGAAAATGTTTCTGCACGGCAAATTGGCAGTCATTGCGCATAAAAAACAGCCAGTAACGGGGTTACTGGCTGTTTATAGTTGATAGCTGGCAGATGCCAGCGTATTTAACCTTGCTTAACGCAGTTTTGTCAGTCGCAGATAAGGTCTTACTTCGTCATATCCTTGAGGGAAACGCTCGGCAAGTTCTGCTTTATCCTGCAGTGAAGGCACGATCACAACGGCGTCACCGGGCTCCCAGTTACCGGGGGTTGCGACCTTTTCATTATCGGTCAGTTGTAATGAATCGATTACCCGCAGCACCTCATTAAAGTTTCTACCGGTGCTGGCAGGATACGTAATAATTAATCTGACTTTTTTCTGTGGATCGATAATAAACAAAGAACGCACCGTCAGCGTCGCAATCGAATTCGGATGAATCATGTCATACAGCTGTGACACTTTTCGATCTTCATCAGCCAGAATCGGGAAATTGACGCGCGTATTCTGCGTGTCGTTAATATCTTCAATCCACTTATGATGCTGATCAACAGGATCAACCGACAATGCCAGCGCTTTGACGTTACGCGCCTCAAATTCGTCTTTCAGTTTGGCGGTCAAGCCCAACTCGGTAGTACACACCGGAGTAAAGTCAGCCGGGTGTGAAAACAAGACTCCCCAGCTGTCGCCAAGCCATTGATGAAAATTAATCACTCCTTCGGTAGAGTTCTGTTCAAAATCCGGAGCGATATCACCTAATTGTATAGCCATCTTTCATTTCTCCTGTTTCTGTTTATATTGACTTGCTAGTCAAACCCGTTGCCATCGTCAGCGGATACCTGTCAGCCAGGCTGACAGCCTTTCCGTTAGAACAAGCACCGCCCTATAGTACAAAAGCTGAGTAATAATTAAAACTAATAAAATATTGATTGCTTATTTGTTTTTGCTATATGCCAGCAAACTCACACCGCTAAACCCCCTTCATCGACGGTGACAGCGCCTCAATAAACAACTTAATGATTATCGCTAAAAGCCACTATCGAAATAATTGCTGCCTTTTTCTGCTACGGGTTAGCAATTTGAACGCTGAGTTTTTGATTTTCCCACTGAACTTATACTTTTAACCAATAAACATATTCTTCTTTATTAGTTCAACTTATTAAGAAACGTGTCATTATTTCTCCCTTTTAATCTTTGACCAGAGGTTTTGATGGCTTGGGATGGTTGGTTCACGATAATCGTCACGCTGACAGTGTTAGTAGTATTAACGGTCACGCGGGTACGGCCACATATCGCAATGATGACTGCGCTGACGGTGTTATTGGCCACAGGAATTCTTGACGCCCAACAAGCTTTGGCAGGATTCAGCAACAGCGGTTTAATAACCGTGGCCGCCATGTTCATTGTCGCGGCCGGTCTGCATTCTTCCGGCGGGGTGGATATTCTGGTCAAATCTCTACTGGGGAAACCCACAACCATTCGCCAGTCGTACATCAAAATGTTTGCGCCAGTCGTTTTTCTCAGCGCCTTCTTAAATAACACGCCAGTGGTTGCAACCATGGTTCCTGGACTGCTGGCATGGTGTAAACGCATCAATATGAGCCCGTCAAAAATCATGATTCCGCTGAGTTACACCGCAATTTTGGGTGGCACGCTCACTTTGATCGGTACTAGCACCAACCTGGTTGTCAACGGCCAATATCAAGCATTGACGGGAGAGGCCGGTTTTTCATTATTTTCCATCACCGCAGTCGGCCTGCCGGTAGCGATTCTCGGCTTGCTTTTTATGTGGTTGTTTTTCCCCAAATGGTTGCCGGATATCAGCAAAAGTCCGGCGTTTAAAAATGTTCGCGAGTTCACTCTGGAAGTGATGGTTGAACCCGGCGGTGTATTGGTCGGCCAAAGTGTTCAGCAAGCCGAACTACGCGAGCAAAAAAGCGTTTTCCTGGTAGAGATTGAACGTAATGGAACCTTGTTGTCAGCGGTGTCATCCGAGGAACGCCTGCAAGGCGGTGACCGTCTGGTGTTTGCCGGAGATACACAAGGCATTACCGATCTGCTAAGAATTCGCGGCATCGTTCCTTCCACCTCGGCGGCTGAAAACACCGTCTTGGCAGCCGATCGTCCAGAACGTAGTCTGGTTGAAGCGGTGGTCTCCCCGCATTGTTCAGCCATTGGCGAAACGATCCGTGAAGCAGCGTTTCTGGAACGTTATGGTGCCGTCATTATGGCCGTTGCCAGAAATGGCGAGCGCGTCCCCGGAAATCTCAGCAATATCACATTGCAGGCTGGCGACACGCTGTTATTAGAAGCCCGCCCGGCTTTTGTCAGCCGGCAACGCTATAACAAAGACTTTTTATTAATCAATGATCTTGGACAGGAAGCACCTAATCACAACAAGGCCAAGCTGGCATGGGCTATTTTAATTTCACTGGTTCTGGCTGCTGGGGTTGGCGCTATCAGCATGCTGACTGCGTCGCTGATTGGCGCAACCCTGATGATAATGACCGGCTGTTGTTCAGTCAGTCAGGCTGAGCGCAGCCTTGATTTGACCGTGATTTTAACCATCGCTGCCTCATTTGCGCTGGGAATGGCATTGCAGCAAACCGGGGTCGCCAACTCTCTGGCATCCACCATCGTTTTGCTGAGCCAAAATCAGCCGTGGTTGATGTTGATCATGGCCTATCTGGCCATATCGCTGCTCACTGAAGTTATTACCAATAATGCGGCGGCAGTGCTGATGCTACCGGTTATTCTGGAAATGACGGCAAAAGCCGGATTAAATAATGAGCCTTTTGTCTTTGCCGTGATGATGGCGACCTCTGCCAGCTTCGCCACCCCGCTTGGTTATCAGACCAATCTCATGGTTTACGGTCCGGGCGGCTATCATTTTCGTGATTTTCTAAAAGTCGGCATTCCGATGAACCTGTTTATTGCAACCGTGACACTGCTCACCATCATGCTCATCTGGCCACTAAACTGATTTAGAGAGCATTCTGCACCAGCACTGTTTGCTTACTGAGCATGTTTGTTATCGATTACACAGTTGTGAGCAAAAAAACGCTGTTGATATCAGTTGGCAAGCGTTGTTTTGTTGTTTCAACTCAACAACGTATCCAGCAATATGATGGCAAACAGACCGCCCATCAAGCCTACTGTCGCCCGGGTCTGGTGACCATTGCGATGTGTTTCAGGAATCACTTCATGTGACACCACAAAAATCATTGCGCCAGCAGCTATCCCCAGACCCAGCGGATAAGAGACGGGTAATCCACTGGAGAGGAAAATCCCCATCACCGCGCCAACAGGCTCGACCAAACCAGTGCCGGCAGCAATCGCCACAGCCTTAGCCGCCGAGATATTGATCCGCCTTAGCGCCAGAACGACCGCCAGCCCCTCTGGAAGGTTTTGTAATGCAATTGCCGCAGTCAGCGGAATACCAACCGCCAGATTACCATCTGTGTAACTAACCCCTATCGCCATTCCTTCAGGAAAATTATGAATAGCTATCGCCAGTACAAACAAGCCAACCCGGCCAACCTGCTGATGCCCGGCACCACATGGACCGCTGTGTTGATGTTCATGAGGCAGATAATAATCCAGTCCCAGCATCAGCAAAACACCGCCTGTCATCCCCAGAATAATGATGATAACCCCACTGAACGCACTGCCGGTCAGCGTGATGCCAGCATCAATTCCAGGCAATAGCAGTGAAAAAAAGCTGGCGCCAAGCATCATGCCTGCAGCCATTCCCAACATCGTATCTTCGGTGATCGCCGGCAGCTTTTTAATCACCAGTCCGGGCGCAGCACCAAGTGCCGTTGACAAGGCACCAATAACACCACCGAACACAGCCCATTTTAAAAACTGTGGATCAACAGTTGAATGTCTGGCAAACAAATTGACGATCAGTAATCCAGCGATCACGCTAATGACCAGCAAAATACTGAGCGATTGCAGCGGTCGTTGATTAAACTGCTCACGCCAACTGACAAAAACCGCCATCAGTGTCTGCTTAATAACAGGTTGCATAAATACTCGCTCTGCAGAGAGTTCAGTATGATATTAATTTAAATAGCGTTTCCGGGCAGCGCTATCCTGTACCGCATTTACCCCTTTTCGCTTTATCGTCTAGCCATCAATGAGAATAAATCACGATGCATTTAACGCAGTATCGTGTTGCCCTATAAGCACACTCGCGACCACTACTGATACTAATAATCAGCGCAAAATGCTGATATGCTACTTTGTTGCTTCACAAAAAAATAGTTACTGGAGGAAATTAATCCGCTTATGTAGCGTTTTAATTTTTCGCTGCAAGTTGTTAACCACTGCTTAGATCAGTGTTAAACAACGGCTACGGCGTTTTATCGATAAACCAATGAAAACGAAAGGAAAAACATCCCGCCAAATCAGGGATAGTTTTCTTATGGAAGGATGTTATATTTCATTTTCGCTTGGCTTTTATGACCATTGATAGGAATAAGCATTGAACCGTTTTATGAATATCACTATCTGCCCCGTGCTGCTATCGGTAATACTGCTGCCACAGGCACACGCTTCACTGGATCTGCTTGCAGGTGTAGAAGCCGGTATTGAAACCGAGACCGCGATGACCACCACCGATCTGGACCGCACCCAGGAAGTGTTGTCATCAAATGACTTTGATAATGAGTATTCCTGGTATAACCCGCAAACCGGCATTCAGTATCAAATCCAGTTGCTACGCAGCTATTCCTATGGTCATTACCCCTGTCTGGCCTACGAGCTCAAAATCAAAAACGGTGATGTTCTGCAAGCAAAATCGCTCGATGCCTGCCAGCACCGCAGCGGTAAATGGATTTCCATTTCCCCAAGTTCCATGGCCTTTTAGTCACGGCGCATCCGCAACAAATACTGCACGTTTCGGTGCAGGATACCCCTCAATCGTTTTACTGATATCGTCAGGATCGAGAAAATCTCTCAAGGATTCAAAGGTCATCCATTCTGTAGCGCGTTGCTCTTCCAAACTGGTAAGATTTTCATCCACACAACGCACATTTTGATAACCACATTTACGCAACCATAGCAGCATGGTGGCAATCGACGGAATAAACCAAACATTGCGCATTTTCGCATAGCGATTTTCCGGCATTAAACTCATACCTTCCCCACCATCCACGATCAGGGTTTCCAACACTAGTTCACCACCGGCACGCAAACAATGGCGTAATTCCATCAAATGTTTGAGTGGTGAACGACGGTGATACAACACGCCCATTGAAAAAACCGTATCAAATAAATGTAATTTTTCGGGCATATGCTCAATACCGATCGGCAGCACAAAATGTTTATCACTCTGTATAAAGTGCTGCATCAATTGATATTGCATACTGAATACCAGCGTCGGATCAATGCCCATCACCATCCTGGCTCCTTGACCTGCCATTCTCCAGCCGTGGTATCCATTACCACCGCCAACATCCAGCACAGTGCGACCCGCCAGCGGGCTGATGTGTGGTAAAACCCGATCCCATTTCCAGTCAGAGCGCCATTCGGTATCAATAAGGATATCAAACAGCCGGTACGGGCCTTTTCGCCAGGGGTGGAAGGTTTTTATTTGTTCAATAAACGCTTGTTTATTGTAAGGCACCAAATCTTCGGCAGTGCCGATGTTGACCTGCTGTTTCAGTTCTATAAAAGAAGGTTTTATCGGCGGTAAATCTGCCAGGGCTTGTTGCCATAACGGCATCTTGCCATGAAAATCGTCGGCCAATCTCGTGGCAGTAAATTTTGCCAGCTGCTCGGTCCAGGCAGCTTGCCCAACACTCTCAAGCCAGCGGTAAAACGGTTCGTATACGGTCATTTAAAGGCTATTATTGAGGCAAAATTAAAACATTGAAACCAGCATTCACTGCTGGAAAAGCCAGCATTGGCAAGACGTTGCTGATGCACTGCCAACGTTTCAGGAATCAGCACATTTTCCAGCGCACTACGCTTCTGGCTGATTTCCAGATCGCTATAGCCATTGGCACGTTTAAAGTCATGATGTGCTTCGGTAAAAAACGCCTGTTGTTCAACAGACTCAAAGGCCAGCTTCTCCGAGAGAATCAACACCCCTCCCGGCTTCATGCCCTGATAAATATGCTGGATCAACGCATCACGTAGCATGGGCGCAATAAACTGCAAGGTAAAATTCATCACCACGACCGAGGCGTTTTCGACAGAAAATTGATTGATATCCTCACAGCACAGACTCACCGGTACCCGATTGTTATCAGCGGCAATAATCTTTTGTGCCCGTTCAATCATTGCTGCTGAATTATCCACAGCAATAATCTGACAGTTCTCAACCTTAATGCGTTGCCGCATCGACAGAGTAACAGCGCCCAATGAACATCCCAGGTCATAGCAGTTGCTGCCAGCCTGCGCATAACGGGCTGCCAGAATACCGATATTGGAGATCAATGTGCCATACCCCGGGACTGAACGCTGAATCATATCTGGGAAGACATCAACAACCCGTTCATCAAAGCGAAAATCCACCATCTGCTCCAGCGGCGTGGCAAAAATATTATCGGCTTTTTTAATCATCCCTGCTGTGCCTTCTTTTTCGCTACATCGTTGCGCAGATAAACCGGTAAAGCCTTATCAGCGGAGACAAATTTACCCCGTGCAAATTGTTGTTCTGCCAGTTTTAAAATAATGTCTGCTTGCGGATAGATAGTTGTATTTTTTCCAGTTAACTGCTCGGAAAAACCAGCTTGTAATGCTTCGGCATAAATCTCCCAGCCATTGCCCGCGCCAAACCAGGAATGCGCATTTGCCGGTAAAAACTGCTCTGCAGCACAGACTTTTTCTGCACCCAGCAACTGCACAAAACCCTCTTTTACATGAAAACTGGCCGCATAAATTTCATCCATCCGTGCATCCATCGCGACAGCAATATTCGCCTGTCCACTGCGCTCATAGGCAACCTGAGCTATTGCAGCCAGCGTTGAAACAGGAATGACGGGCAGTTCACGAGCAAAAGCAATACCTTGCGCCACGCCAACGCCAATTCGCACACCGGTAAATGAACCGGGGCCACGACCAAACGCCAGAGCGTCAATGTCAGCAATTGATGCATCTGCCTGCTTGAAAAGCTGATCGAGCATCCCCAATATAAGCGTTGAATGGCCCCGTTGTGTCATTTGTTGTTGCTGATACAACTCACCATTAATGGTGATTGCGGCAGAACAGTTTTCAGTACTGGTATCAAGGGCAAGCAAATTCATCGGCTGGTTATCATCATGTCATTTGAACGTCACAGACGCACATTATAATTCAACCATCAAATACAAAGGAGGTTCGCTATGGCTTATATCGCAGATACCATTTATATTTTTCGCGAATTAACACGACTGTTGTATGTTGTTGTGACATCGCCTTTCGCCATCATCGGCAGCGTACTGATGCTTGGCAGCGTTACCTGGCAGGAATAATCTCTCCGGGTGAATAGATGAGCATGATCCATTTGCAGGCGCTGGAAAAAATCCGCGATAACGATTGGCATGGCGCCCATGAGCTTATTCAACAACACAACGATACGTTGTCATGTTTAATCCATGCCCATCTACATCGTATTGAAGGTGATTTGTCTAATGCTGCTTACTGGTACAACCGCGGTCACGAGGCTGTACCAGCAAACAGTTTGGAGAGCGAGCTGCAACGATTGTTTACGCTTGCTCGTGAAGCTTAATCGCTACTATTACTTTCTAACCCCTTCAATAGACAGCGTCAGATATACTTCTTGGGAGCCTGGTCCCAGATTGCTGACATCAATACCATAATCAGCAATAGTAAAACTGGTTTCCCCCAGGAAACCAACACGATAGCCTCCCCATGGGTCTTCACCTTCACCCACTTTTTCAACCGGAATACTCATCGGCTGAGTAACGCCATGCAGGGTGAAATCGCCTTTCATCAGTAACGTACCATCTTCCAGCTGTTCAAAACTGGTTGAAGTGAAACGAGCTTCCGGGAATTTTGCTGATTCCAGAAACTGTTCACGTAAATGTTTATCACGTTCTGCAAAGTTAGTATCGACACTGGCAACATCGATTTTGACATCAATTTTTGACGCTTCGGGATCCTCGGCGTCATAGCTGAAAGTACCTGCAAAATCGTTAAAACGTCCGCTCATCCAGCTCACGCCCAAGTGCTGAATACGAAAATCAATAAAAGCATGGGCTTTTTCGGTGTCAATCACATAATCAGCGGCATGAACAGGCAAAACAAATGCTGTTCCCATAGCCAAGGCAAATATGGTTTTCTTCATGGATAACTCCTGTTGGTTTAAAGGTTGAGCATACGACGCAACGTTGCATCCTTATTGATGAAATGGTGTTTTAGTGCAGCCAGAGCATGCAGCGAAGCCAGCGCAATAATAAAATAGGCCGACCACAAATGCAGT
>CANRLD010000025.1 GCA_947631375.1 uncultured Methylophaga sp.
GGGTGGAGTCCGTTGTCGATCAACAGATCCATTGCCGGGTAGTCATTGGCGGCTTGCTGACTGATAACAAAGGCATCAATCGGCAAGGTGGTGGATTATCTGCCAGCGCGTTGACCGCCAAAGATATTGCGGATATTGAGATCGCCGCAAAAATACAGGCAGACTATCTCGCTATTTCATTTCCTCGCAGTGCGGACGATATTCACCTGGCACGACGTTTGTTAGTCGAGGCCGGTGGTTATGGCGGTATTATTGCCAAGATCGAGCGGGCTGAAGCACTGGACGACATTGATGCCATTATTGATGCTTCCGAGGGAATTATGGTGGCACGCGGTGATTTGGGTGTTGAAGTGGGCGATGCGGCCTTGCCGCCGATTCAAAAACAATTGATTGCCAAGGCGCGACAAAATAATCGACTGGTTATTACTGCTACGCAAATGATGGAATCAATGATTGCCAGTTCAATTCCTACCCGTGCTGAAGTGTTTGATGTCGCAAATGCTGTGCTGGATGGCACAGATGCGGTCATGCTGTCCGGGGAAACGGCGATTGGTCGCTATCCGGTTAAAGTGATTGAAGCCATGGACCGCATTTGTTTGCAGGCAGAGCAGCAACGAGAAATACGTGTTTCCCGGCATCGTATTGACTCCAAGTTTGAACGTATTGATGAAGCCATCGCCATGGCAGCAATGTATACCGCCAATCATCTTGATGTGAAGGCGATTGCGTCGCTGACGGAATCTGGCTCCACGCCATTGTGGATGTCACGCATCAGTTCAGGCATTCCTATTTTTGCCTTAACGCGGCATGTCGCCACCTGTCGCCGTGTAACGCTGTATCGCGGTGTGTATCCAGTGAGTTTTGTGGTCGAGCACAACGATCACGCTGCACTGAATAAAGAAGTGGTTGAAGAGTTGCTACAGCATGGCGTTGTCAAAGATGGTGATATAGTGATTATTACCAATGGCAACCTCGAAGTACCTGGCAGCACCAATACTATAAAAATAGTCAAAGTTGGAGAAGAGGCTGAGGCAAGTTTCCAAGGTGAAGAAAGTACTTAACAACGTTCAGGAGAGCAGTAAATGGCATTAGTTTCGATGCGACAACTATTGGATTATGCGGCAGAGCATCAGTTTGCAATCCCTGCATTTAATGTCAGCAATATGGAACAGGTTCATGCCATTATGCAGGCGGCTGATGCCGTTGACAGTCCTGTTATTCTGCAAGGCAGTGCGGGTGCCCGTGATTATGCCGGTGAAGCCTTTTTACGCCATTTGATTCTGGCCGCAATAGAAACCTATCCACATATTCCTCTGGTGATGCATCAGGATCATGCTGCGAATCCGGCGGTCTGTGTTCGCGCGATCCAGTCTGGTTTTAGCTCTGTCATGATGGATGGCTCCTTGCTGGAAGATATGAAAACACCTTCTGACTTTGATTATAACGTTACCGTCACCCGAAAAGTCAGTGAGCTGGCACATGCCTGTGGCGTTTCGGTGGAAGGTGAACTGGGATGCCTTGGCTCACTGGAAACCGGCATGATGGGAGAAGAAGACGGTCATGGTGCCGAAGGCAAGCTGGATCACAGCCAACTACTCACCGATCCAGATGAAGCGGTTGAGTTTGTTAAGCAAACGCAGGTTGATGCGCTGGCGGTGGCGATTGGTACCAGTCATGGTGCGTATAAGTTTACCCGGCCGCCAACGGGCGATGTCCTGGCGATCAGTCATTTGAAAAAGTTGCAGCAAAAATTGCCGACCACGCATTTTGTAATGCACGGTTCAAGCTCGGTGCCACAGGATTGGCTGGCAATCATCAATAGTCATGGCGGTGATATTGGCCAGACTTACGGAGTACCGGTAGAAGAAATTGTCGAAGGCATCAAATACGGCGTGCGAAAAGTAAATATTGATACCGATTTGCGCATGGCATCTACGGGATCTATTCGCCAGTTTTTAATGGATGAAAAAAATGCCGCCATTTTTGATCCACGTAAGTTTTATAAAGAAGCAACCAATGCCATGCAGGCGATCTGTCAGGCACGCTATGAAGCCTTTGGCAGCGCAGGTCATGCCAGCAAAATCAAACCAATCGCATTGCATGAGATGGTGCAGCGTTATCGTAGCGGAGCGTTAGCCTCCAACTAGCGAGAATAGTAACCGGCGACATTTGCTGCCAGTTTCCGCTATGACTCAGGTAAAATAACCTGATTGATACCCATGGGAAGTGAATCCGGTGTTACAACTTCTTGCTATTGCCAGTGGTGGTGCGGTTGGCGCATTACTGCGGTTTATGATGTCAAACAGTGTGTATAAACTGCTTGGCCGCGATTTTCCCTATGGCACTTTGGCTGTCAATGTTCTGGGCTCACTGTTAATAGGTGTGTTATTTGTTCTGCTGATTGAAAAGCTGGTTGTTTCAACAGTGTGGCAGGCTGGTCTGATGGTGGGACTGGTGGGCGCTTTTACGACATTTTCAACCTTTTCACTGGAAACCATGGCGTTACTGGAAGACGGTGCCCTGGTTAAAGCCGGGTTAAATGTGGTGCTGAGTGTTTTGCTATGCCTTGTAGCGACCTGGTTAGGGATTAACCTTGGCAGACAATTGTGAAGGGATACCCTCTCAGGCGGGCAAGGCAGTGATCAGCCATAAAATTAACGCACTGGTGAAAGTAACGTTACTGACAGTGCCGTACGGAACTTACATATGTTAGACCTCAAATTATTGCGAACCGAACCACAGACTTTAGCTACAGCGCTGGCGCGTCGTGGTTACTCCCTGGATGTTGGCTTGCTGGAATCGCTGGAAACCGAGCGGCGTCAGGCACAACTTGATGCACAAGCGTTACAGACAGAGCGAAATGCACGCTCTAAATTAATAGGTAAGGCCAAGGCGGCGGGGGAAGATATCGCGCCGTTGTTAGCCGAAATAGAAGATTTGGGCGATCAGCACAAAGCTGCAGAAGCACGACTTGCCTTGGTACTTAATCAGCTGAATGATATTGCGATGGATATCCCCAATCTTCCGCAAGATGAAGTGCCGGCTGGTAAGGATGAAAACGACAATGTTGAGGTGTCTCGTTGGGGAACACCACGTAGCTTTGATTTTGAGCCAAAAGATCACGTCGATCTGGGCGCCGGTCTTGGACAGATGGACTTTGAAACTGCTGCCAAAATCAGTGGCGCCCGTTTTGTGACATTGAGTGGGCAACTTGCCAGACTACAACGCGCCTTAACGCAGTTTATGCTGGACGTACATACCACTGAGCATGGTTACACAGAAACCTATGTGCCTTATCTGGTCAATGCGGAATCATTACGTGGCACCGGTCAATTGCCCAAGTTTGCCGAAGATTTGTTTGCAGTGGATGATGGTCAACTGTATCTGATCCCTACTGCCGAAGTGCCGGTGACCAACATTGTGCGTGACAGCATTATTGAAGCCGCACAGTTACCGCTGAAATTTGTTGCACATACACCTTGTTTCCGCAGTGAGGCGGGTTCGCACGGTCGTGATGTAAGAGGGTTAATCCGCCAGCATCAGTTTGAAAAAGTTGAGTTGGTACAAATTGTTGCGCCAGAAGACTCTGTTGCCGCGCATGAGCAGCTTACTGGTCAGGCGGAAAAAATTCTGCAGCTGCTTGAGCTGCCCTATCGGAAAATGTTGTTGTGTACCGGAGATATGGGGTTTGCATCAAGCAAAACTTATGATCTGGAAGTCTGGCTACCCAGTCAGAATACGTATCGTGAAATATCTTCCTGTAGTAATTTTGGCGACTTTCAGGCCAGACGTATGCAAGCTCGCTGGCGTAATCCCCAAACCGGTAAACCGGAGTTGGTGCATACACTGAATGGCTCTGGCCTGGCGGTGGGCAGGACTTTGCTGGCAGTGTTGGAAAATCATCAGCAAGCAGATGGCAGTGTGGTGATTCCAGAACCGCTACGCTCTTATATGGGAGGCGCCGACAAACTTCATGGGTGATGAGTTTAGTCTGATCCAGAAAATAATTATCTGGACACTGCCGGTTCTGTTTGCAATAACGGTGCATGAAGTTGCACATGGCTGGGCGGCATTAAAATTAGGTGATAAAACGGCCCAGATGATGGGACGGTTAACGCTTAATCCGATTAAGCATATCGATCCGCTGGGGACAATTCTGGTTCCCGGTTTACTGCTCATGTTCACCGGCTTTATGTTTGGCTGGGCCAAACCGGTTCCTGTTACTTTCCAAAACCTGCGCAACCCCAAAAAAGATATGGCTTGGGTTGCGTTGGCTGGTCCGGCTGCCAATCTGGCGATGGGCTTTTGTTGGGCGTTACTGGTAAAAGTTGGTTTAGTGCTGGCAACCAGTGATGTAGCTGTTGCTGGACCGATGATTTACATGGGAGTTGCCGGGGTGTTAGTCAATGGCATGCTGATGTTGTTAAATCTCCTGCCATTACCGCCACTCGACGGTGGCAGAATATTGGTCAGTATCCTGCCGCCAAAGCTGGCCTGGCGTGTGGAAAAAATAGAGCCGTATGGTTTTTTTATTTTGTTGGGACTGCTCTACTTTGGCATTGTAATGATGATTTTATGGCCGTTAATGCAGGTGTATATGTGGAGCCTGGCAATGCTTTTTGACATGCCCATGCAAGTGTTTTTTATTTTGTAACAAGCTGAGTTGGGTAAACTCATCGGGAGACTATTTTGGACACGGTAGCGTATCAGTCACGTCGCATTGTTTCAGGCATGCGCCCCACCGGACAATTGCACTTGGGGCATTATCATGGCGTACTGAAAAACTGGATTAAATTGCAACACGAATTTGATAGTTTCTTTTTCGTTGCTGACTGGCACGCGCTGACAACACATTATGAAAACAGTCATGTTATTGAAGAAAGTGTCTGGGAAATGGTTATTGATTGGCTGGCGGCGGGAATTGAGCCGGCTTCCGCTACACTTTTTTTGCAATCGCGGGTGCCGGAGCATGCGGAACTGCATTTACTGTTATCGATGATCACGCCGCTTTCCTGGTTGGAGCGCGTACCTACCTATAAAGATCAGCAGGATAAGCTAAAAGAAAAAGACCTGTCGACATATGGTTTCCTAGGGTATCCCTTGCTGCAAAGTGCCGATATTCTGGTTTATCGCGCTGGCCAGGTTCCCGTCGGCGAGGATCAGGTGCCCCATGTCGAATTGACTCGCGAAGTGGCTCGTCGTTTTAATCATATATATGGCCGTGAAGCTGATTTTGAAGACAAGGCTGAAGCAACAATAAAGAAAATGGGCAAGAAGAACGCCAAACACTATATAAATTTACGTAAAGCCTATCAGGAGCAGGGAGATACCGAAGCTCTGCAAGCCGCGCGGGAGCTGTTAAAAAGTCAGCAGAATCTGGCAGCGGCGGATACGGAACGGTTGTTTGGTTATCTGGAAGGCGGCGGTAAAGTTATTCTTCCCGAGCCCAATGCGTTATTGACGCCTGCCTCAAAAATGCCGGGACTGGATGGACAGAAAATGTCCAAGTCATATAACAACACAATTTCATTACGTGAGTCGGATCAGTCAGTTGCAGAAAAAATAAAGCGGATGCCGACCGATCCGAGTCGGGTTCGTCGCACCGATCCAGGAAATCCGGATCGGTGTCCTGTCTGGCAGTTACATGAAGTCTATTCTGACGACGAACAGAAAGCGTGGGTTCAGCATGGCTGTCGTACAGCCGCTATTGGTTGTCTGGACTGTAAGAGCCCGCTGATTGACTCCATTATTGCGGAATTAAAACCCATGCGTGACCGTGCAGCGATGTTCAGCCAACAGCCTGAAGAGGTGCGGCGTATTATTGACGAAGGAAATGCTGCCGCAAGAGACGTGGCCCAGGAAACATTGAATGACGTTCGTATAGCAATGGGACTGACATACAAATAAGCTGGCTAGGAAAATTATGATGGCTGAAAGAATACAAAAAGTACTGGCTCGCGCAGGTTATGGCTCGCGACGGTTGATAGAGAGCTGGATAAAAGAGGGAAAACTGCACGTTAATGGTGTGCCGGCGACGCTAGGTGATCAGATCAAAGAGGGCGATCGCCTGACACTGGAAGGTCGGCCATTATCCGCTAAACGTATTTGGCAACAAACAGCACCGCAGGTATTGCTTTATCATAAGCCGGTAGGAGAAGTCTGCACGCGTAACGATCCTGACGGTCGGCGGACGATATATCAGTCATTACCAGCCCCGGAAGAAGGACGTTGGGTCAGCGTTGGACGGCTGGATTTGAATACCAGCGGTTTACTTTTGCTGACGACCGATGGTGAGTTGGCGAACCAGCTAATGCATCCTTCCAATCAAATGGATCGCGAGTATGCCGTTCGTGTACTCGGCGAGGTAACCGCCGAAATGATGCAGACCTTACGTGATGGTGTAATGCTGGAAGACGGTAAAGCACATTTTGCTGATATTCAGCCGGGTGGTGGTGAAGGCGCAAACAGCTGGTTTCATGTGGTGATTCAGGAAGGCCGTAATCGTGAAGTAAGACGGTTGTGGGAAAGCCAGGGGGTGCAAGTCAGCCGGTTGGTTCGCTTGCGTTATGGGCCGGTGATTATGCCAAACAAACTTAAGCCGGGCCGCTGGATGATGTTGGAAGGCAGCGATTTGGATTATTTGTATACCGAAGCCGGACTAAAAAGTAAGGTGGCAAGCAGGAAGCCGTCGACAGCACGGAAAACGGCTAACAAACCATTGTCCGGCCAGCAGGACAAGCCAGTAAAAGCCAGTAAATGGCCTGACAAATCAGCAAGAAAACCAGCGCAGCGTCCATCGCGTACAACGGATAAGCCAGCAGCCAAAAAGGCTCCGCGCATCCGTGGCAGAGGCGAGCGTTAGCCCAGCTCTCTTGAACCAGCGACTTGGTTGCGTCCGGCAGCTTTTGCTTTGTACAAGGCGTTATCAGCTTTGAGAAACAGATGATCTGCAGATTCTCCCAGGCATAAGTCAGCAAGGCCAATGCTGATTGATAACGGGAATATGTGTTGCTGATGGGTAATCGTTAATTCAGCAATGGCGATGCGGAGCCGTTCAGCTGTCCGTTGTGCGGCCTCATAATTAGTGTGGCTCAAGATAACGGTAAACTCTTCCCCACCGATCCGGTGCACTGCATCACTACGCCGCAAACATGACACTAATACGTTGGCAACTCTGCACAGTGCTTCGTCTCCAGCTGCGTGGCCGTAGCTGTCATTAATGCTTTTAAAGTGATCGATATCAATGACCAGCAGGGACAGCGGTAGCGTCAGGCGATGCGCCAGATCAACTTCGCGTTCAATGGTATGTTGATAAGCCTGTCGATTAGGTAGCTTGGTCAGATGATCTATCAGCGTATTATTCAACACCCGCGCATATTGCAAACCGTTTCGCAGTGGATAGACCAGTTTGCAGAGCAGCTCTTCTATTAAATCAATTTCGCTGGCGGAAAAGGGGTAAGCTCGGCTGAGGGTCAGTTGTCCCAGATGTTCTTCATCGATTTCCAGCTGGTAATTGCAGTTGTGGTGATGATTGCTGCCGAGCCGAAATTCGACATTGTTTTCAGAATGGGAATAATACAGACCGCTTTGTCCCAATAACGGTTTTACTTGCTGATAAAACAGTTTTAAAAGTTGACGGGTATCGAGCGTCGTTTGAAGAACAAGTGGCAGCTTAAGCAAGATATCATCATGGCCAATAGCGGCAGAAGCATGTTGGGTAACCGCAACTGTATGTTGCTCTAGCCGATGAAGATTACTGCTTCTTGGTGAAATAGGATGAATCATGGCCAAGCTCGTATTAACAATGAATACTGTTAATTCAAGCTAAATTCGTGCCATAAATTTATTATCAATAAATTCAGAGCCTTACGTTTTATGACAAAACTTTGACGGGGATGTTGTCCATTTGAGCTGACAGGCACTGACCATGCAGATGACGGCTTTCTTCACTGGCGATATAGAGGTAGGCAGGAATGACCGCGCAAGGATCAGCGATATTCTGCGGGTCAATAGCCGGGTAAACGCGTGCATGTAGGCTGGTTTTTACCTGTCCTGGATCTAGGCAGTTCACTTTTACCTTGCCTTCAGCTTCGCACTCTAAAGACAACTGATGACAAAAACATTCGATAGCGGCTTTGCTCATTCCGTAAGCGCCGCGATACGCTTTGTTTTGCTGGCTATCAGTGGTGAAAATAATAAAGCTTTGCTGCGGAGCCTGGCGTAATAAAGTAAGGCAGGCATGAGTCAGCAGATAAGTTGCGGTCAGATTAACTTGAAGTGCTTCGAGCCACTGCCTGATATCTTGATTGGCAACCGGAGCGAGTTGGCCCACATCTGCAGCACAGTGAACAAGACCGTCGAGATGACCAAAGCTCTCTTGTATTGATTGTGCCAGCTGCTGATAATCCGTAGCCGTTGCTCCCTTAAAATCTACCGGGAAAATGGCGGGTTGAATATTTGTTTCCTGCAAAATAACATCATATAACTGCTCCAGTCGGGCAAGATGCTTATCCAGCAGAATAACAGTCGCACCATGTCGGGCATAGGCTAAAGCCACTTGGCTACCAATGCCACCGACGGCACCGGTAACCAAGATAACTTTTCCGCTGAGCATGGATTTCTCAGCTTGAGCTATCATGAAATTATTCAGATTTTGGAACAATACGGCCGTAAGTGACTTTGCCGTCAAGCAATTGAGCGACGATTAATGCATCGTCATTGTGCCATTCCAAAATTTCAATGTTCATCGCATCTAATTGACGTTCCTGGGCAATATCAGGTTCACCATACGTGCTGACCAGTTCTTCTCTGCTGGTGCCTGCCTGGATGCCATCAGTGCTGGTTTCGGCCGTTGCTTCTGGTGCTGAGTCAACTGTTGCGACAGGTGCCGAAGTGTCTGCTTCGTTATTATTAGTGGTGGCAGTGTTATCGTCACTACAGGCAACCAGTGCCAGACTCAAAAAAAGACCGGTAAAAATTAAGCGCATACGATTTAACATGAGGCATCCTCTCTTCTGTTTTAATGGTTTAAACGAACTAATTGGTCGAGTATAACAAGCTATTCCAGTGATATCGACACGTTACTGTCAAAAAACTGAAGCAAGTAATTTCCCGGCTGCATGATAGCCGTTAATGATGGCCCCTTCGAGGGTGGCTGGATAGGGATTGGCTACATAATCACCGGCGAGATAAAGCCCTGTTATCGGTGTTTCAGTAGACGGTCTTTGCTCATTTTCAGCCACACCACAACAAAAAGTAGCTCGTTTTTCCCGAATCACCTGACTGGAATGCAGTTCTCCTGGCGGAATGGATAAAATGTCGGCCAGCTCATCAACAACGGCTTTTGTTAATTGTTGTTTGCTGAAGGCTTCATGTGCTCCTGGGCCACTGATTACCACTGCCAGTAAGCCCGGAGATTGATCAGAGCGATCAAACACCCACTGGACCAAACGATTACTCGTCCCGATTATCGGCGATGGCAACCGATAATCGGCTGAAAATTGCAGGTAAACGGTAGCAATCGGATATTCCATTACCGGGGAGCAGGTCAGCACGTCTCCCAGCAGGGTTTGTAAGGCGTTGGGGGCAACGGCGACAATGACCTGGCTGGCAGGAGTCATTTCGCCTGACTGACTGATAACGCCTGTCACTTTGCCGTCAGTAATAGATATTTTCTTAATCCTGTTGTGTTGGCGGACCTCGCCGCCATGCGCCAAAATGAACTGTTGAGCCGGTTCAGCAATGATCTCGCCCAGTGGCTTTTGAGGAATAAGCAGATCCGCAGCTTGGCGGTCAGCTGCCAGACTATCCTGTAAGGTTTGAGCAAAAACACGGGCCGAAGCCTGCTCTAGGGGGGTATTTAATATCGCCAGACATAACGGTTTCCAGAGTTGTTCAATCAGCCGGCGAGATTGTCCGCTTTGCTCACACCATTGCATAACACTTAACTTGCCCGTGCGTGACATTGCCTTTAGTTGCATGGCGAAACGAATAAAGCGGTATGTGTCCTGCCAGCCAAGGCTCTTATAGAGCGACGGTAACAGGGCAATAGGCCAGGGCTGCGATGATCGTGCCGACAGGGTTAATGCTGGATAATGTGGATCGTCAATAATGAGATCCAACGGCTGGCGATAAAACAGTTGCCGCTGATCCAGTTTCAGTCGCTCAATCAGATCCAGCATATTGTGGTACGCACCGATCATCAGGTGCTGGCCATTATCAATGTCAATGCCATTCCACTTGACGCTGCGAGCACGTCCACCCAGACGTTTCGCAGATTCAAAAATAATCGGCCGCTGGCCTGCCTCACATAACCTAACCGCTGCTGAGAGGCCGCTCCAGCCACCGCCAATGATGATGGGCTGCATATTACGGTCAGGCTTTGGCCAGTTTTTTTTCACGACGCACAGTTTTCCAAGCCAACCAGAGCTTGCGGATGGGTGTCAGTGAAATACGTTGCTGCATGACGGGGAAATTCTCATTGGCAATTTCCTGTAATGTCGTGCGATAGATTTCAGCCATAATCAGGGCGGTGCGCTGACGATAACGATCCTGGTCTGGCAGTAACTGCATAGCTTGCTGATAATAATGTTCGGCGCGTTGTGCCTGGAATGCGAGCAATTTCGTCAAGGCCTCCGTTTGTTGCAGCTGGAGAATACTTTGTGTACTTACCCCGAATTGCTGTAACTCATCTTCCGGGAGATAGATTCGTCCACGTTCTGCGTCTTCACGTACGTCGCGGATGATATTGGTCAACTGAAATGCCAGCCCAAGTTTTTCTGCAAACTTCAGCGTGTTTCGATCGGTAAAGCCAAAGATCTCGGCAGATAATAGCCCGACAACGCTGGCAACTCGATGACAGTAGAGGGCCAGATGTTTAAACGCCGGGTAGCGGTGCTGTGTTAAGTCCATTTCCATGCCGTCGATAATTTCATGGAAATATTCTTCATTAAGCGCGAAGTCCTGCAAAGTAGCCGATAGCGCCTTACCAACAGGATGCGTAGCGTTACCAAGAAAGCTGCGATGCACTTCTTCCCGCCACCAGGCCAGTGTCTGTGCTGCAATAGACGGATCGCTTATTTCATCTACAGCGTCATCCACTTCACGGCAGAAAGCGTAGAGTGCCATGATGGCATCACGCTGCTGTGGCGGCAGAAACAGAAAGCTGTAATAGAAACTGGAACCACTTTTTGCTGCTTTATCACGGCAGTATTGTTGCGGTGTCATTTTAGTAACCGTTTGACAATCTTGCCTTGCATAAGATGGCTATCAATAATTTCATCAATATCCGCTTTGTCATGATACTGATACCAGATTCCTTCAGGGTAAATCACCATGATCGGCCCCAGCTTGCAACGATTAAGACAGCCAGCGTTGTTGACGCGTACTTTTGCAATGTTCAGTGCTTTAACGCGCTGTTTAGCGTAATCACGTAAAGCCTGGGCATCATCCTCGGCGCAGCTTTGAGAGCCATCATCACGCAGGTGCGTACAGAAAAACAGGTGATATTTATATATTTCAGCCATAGTGGGTCAGCATAACTCAAGCTCGGGGAAATAAACAAAATACCCCAGATTGCTGGGACAACTGTTAAAACTGACGTGAAACAGCAAAGTCAGCCAGATCAATTAATGCCGTTTTGTACTCGGAATCCGCTACATTCAGCAAGCAGGTTTTAGCCTGTTCCACTTCACGGGCTGCTGCTGCGGCGGTGTAATCAATTGCTCCGGTTTCCTTGATGATATCAATAATATCGTCAATCTTGTCGCGCTGCCCTTGCTCGATGGCTTCGCGAATGATGGCGGCCTGCGCGGCTGATCCATGTTGCATGGCGTAAATCAGCGGCAATGTCGGCTTACCTTCTGCTAAGTCGTCACCAATATTTTTACCGATGATTTCGCTGGAGACGCTGTAATCAAGCAAGTCATCGACTAGTTGAAAGGCGCTGCCGAGGTGCATGGCATATTTACCTAATGCGCTTTCAATAGCGCCCGGTGCACCGCTAATCAAGGCACCGAGTTGGCCGGCTGCTTCAAACAGTTTGGCGGTTTTATGATGAATGACCTGTAAATACCGTTGTTCAGTTGTGGAGGCATCATGCACGTTCAAAAGCTGTAGTACTTCACCTTCAGCAATCACGTTTGTCGTGTGTGAAAGAATTTTCATTAACCGCATGGAATCCAGTTCAACCATCATTTCGAATGCGCGGGTATAGAGAAAGTCGCCGACCAGCACGCTGGCTTCATTGCCCCAGACACTGTTAGCCGTTTCCTGTCCGCGACGCATGGTGGAACTGTCAACGACATCGTCATGTAACAGGCTTGCGGTGTGAATAAACTCAATAATCGTCGCCAGCTGGATATGCGCAGTTGCGTTATGACCACATGCCCGGGCACTGAGCAGCGCGATGGCAGGCCGTAAACGCTTACCGCCACTGTTGATGATGTAATGTCCGAGCTGATTGATTAATACAACCTCAGATTGCAGCCGTTGTTGTATCATTGCATCGACTGCACTCATATCCTGCTGGATAAGTGCGTAAATGGATTGTATCTCCACGGGACTGATATCTGCCTGTCTGGTTTACTGAAACGCGTACTTTCTCATGGGCTACGGCGATTCGCAAATATTTCAATTTGCATTTGATCTGCCATCAGAAAGCGGTTAAAATTGTCGGTCTTTTGGTGGGCTTCCCAGCAATAACATTTATTTTTTTGGAGACAGCGATGTACGCTATTGTCGCGACTGGCGGTAAACAGTACCGCGTTAAAGAGGGCGAAAAGCTCCGTATTGAAAAATTGTCTGCCGAAACCGGGGATACGGTTGAGCTGGATAAAGTTCTGTTGGTAGGGGAAGGCGAAGATATTAAAGTTGGCGCTCCTTACCTTGAAGGCGCAAAAGTGACTGCAACCGTTTCAGCGGTTGGTCGCGGCGATAAAGTGAAAATCATCAAATTCCGTCGTCGTAAGCACCATCGTAAACAGATGGGGCATCGCCAATCTTATACAGAAATCCAAATCACTGGCATTACTGCCTGAAGATTGACAAATTTAAAGAGGATTTAACATGGCTCACAAGAAAGCTGGTGGTAGTACCCGCAACGGTCGCGATTCGGAAGCGAAGCGCCTTGGTGTAAAACGTTACGGTGGTGAAGCTGTATCAGGCGGCAGCATCTTGGTTCGTCAGCGTGGTACGCGCTTCCATGCTGGTCGCAATGTTGGTGTAGGTCGTGACCACACCTTGTTCGCGATAGTGAGCGGGAAAGTCGTATTCGAAACCAAAGGTGCAAACAATCGCACGTTTGTCAGCATTGTTGCCGAATAAGTTATCAAGTTAGCCCGCTTTTGGGGCCAACAGCTGAAAGCCCCGCTGATGCGGGGTTTTTTGTTTGTGGCAAACATTAAATATTTATCTGGTCGGCAGTATGAAATTTGTTGATGAAGCTATAATAAAAGTCAGCGCAGGTGCCGGCGGTAATGGTTGCCTGAGCTTCCGGCGTGAAAAGTTTATCCCCTTCGGTGGACCGGATGGTGGTGACGGCGGTGATGGCGGTGACGTCTATTTACTGGCCGACAATCAGGTGAATACACTGATTGATTTTCGTTACCAGCGTCATTTTAAGGCACAACGGGGAGAGCACGGCAGAGGCCGGTTGTGTAGCGGCGCCCGTGGTGAAGATCTGGTGATAAAAGTGCCAGTCGGAACGGAGGCCTGGGATGACGATACCAATGAATTGATTGGCGACTTGGTCAGTCATGGCGATAAATTGATGGTCGCTAAAGGTGGCTGGCATGGCCTGGGGAACACCCGCTATAAATCCAGTATCAATCGCGCTCCGCGACAAACTTCTGATGGAACACCAGGCGAAGAGCGTACATTGCGCCTGGAAATGAAGTTGCTGGCCGATGTCGGATTACTGGGTCTGCCTAATGCCGGCAAGTCCACTTTTATCAGTCAAGTGTCTGCAGCCCAGCCAAAAGTTGCCGATTATCCTTTTACTACATTGCATCCGAACCTTGGAGTGGTGACACTCAAGGATGTCCGCAGCTTCGTGATTGCTGATATCCCTGGACTGGTTGAGGGGGCGGCGGAAGGTGCTGGCCTAGGTATCCAGTTCTTGCGACATCTCACTCGTACCCGGCTACTATTGCATCTGGTTGATATGGCACCTGTTGATGTCAAACAGGATCCTGTAGAAAGCGTCAATATTATTAATCATGAACTGCTCC
>CANRLD010000026.1 GCA_947631375.1 uncultured Methylophaga sp.
TAAGTCCAAAATGCTCTGTAGTACCTCGCCCCTTCTCGCCCAGCACACCGAGCCCATGAGCATCATCAATAAACACTGCGGCGTTATGCTGTGCGGCCAACTGCATTATTTCCGGCAACGGTGCAATATCACCATCCATACTGAATACCCCATCAGTGGCAATCAGTTTTCGTGGGGCAGCGGCGGCTGTCTGCAAACGTTGCTGCAATAAATCCATATTCGCGTGTGGATAACGTAGCTGCTGCGCGGCACTGAGCCGGCCGCCATCCAGTAGTGAGGCATGATTCAATTTATCTTGCAGCACGACATCGGCTTTACCCAACAGACCATCAAGCACACCGATATTTGCCATATAACCAGTTGAAAACAGCAAGACACGTTGTTGACCGGTAAATTCAGCAAGCGCTTCTTCCAGCTGCTGATGGTAACGGCTGTGACCGGTTAATAAATGCGCAGCTCCACTGCCAACACCCTCACGTTCCAGCGCCGCCACCAGAGCTTTTTTTAATGCCGGATGTGCAGCCAGCCCCAGATAATCGTTACTGCTGAATGACAACATTTTTCGACCATCCACCACAACGTCGACACCTTGCTGACCATCACGCAGCCGTGAACGACGATACAAACCAGCCGACTTGCGTTCAGCTAAGGCTTGTTGCAGCTGTGAATTCCAGGGAAGCTGTGACACGAAACCGTCTCAATAAATCAGCATTCAAGGCTGCTGACAAACAGCCGTTGAGCATAGCTATCAAACTGGCAGGCCTGATGGAGTATGTCTCCATCAGGCTGTATTTTTTCGATACCGTCGTTCAAGCCGCTGAACAGCTCTTGGCTTCCTGCTGTTTAGGTGAAGTCTCCAGCGGAGTGATACCTAACCGTTTGAATAAACGCTGATCGTGATCAGTGTCGGGGTTATCCGTCGTCAGGAGTTTTTCACCATAAAAAATGGAGTTGGCCCCCGCCAGAAACGCCATTGATTGCAACTCGTCGCTCATGTTTTCACGACCGGCAGACAGTCTGACAAAAGATTGTGGCATCATGATGCGTGCCACGGCGATGGTGCGAACAAATTCAAATGGATCAAGGTTATTGATGCCATCCAGCGGTGTGCCTTCGACTTGCACCAGTAAATTGATTGGCACGCTTTCCGGATGGCTTGGTAGATTGGCAAGACTAATCAGCAGGCCTGCTCGATCCTTGCGGCTTTCGCCCATTCCGACAATACCGCCACTACAGACATGAATACCCGCTTCGCGGACATGACTCAAGGTATCGAGGCGCTCCTGATAGGTGCGGGTCGAAATGATTTCGCCATAAAACTCCGGCGAGGTATCAAGATTATGATTGTAATAATCAAGACCAGCGTCTTTCAGCCGTTTCGCCTGATGCTGTTCCAGCATGCCGAGGGTGACACAGGTTTCCAGTCCCATGTCTTTTACGCCTTCAATCATTGCCACGACACGATCAACATCACGATCCTTCAGATTGCGCCAGGCAGCACCCATACAGAAACGGCTGGCACCAGTAGATTTGGCCTGTGCAGCAGATTCCAGCACCTTATCCAACGGCATCAACGGTTCAGCCTTAACTGCGGACTTGTGGTGAGCACTTTGCGGGCAGTAGCCACAATCCTCTGCACAACCGCCGGTCTTGATGCTTAACAAGGTACTGATTTGTACTGCGTTGGCATCAAAATGCTGCCGGTGAATGGTTTGCGCTTTGTACATCAGATCGGCAAATGGCAAATCAAACAAGGCTTCAATTTCCGCCTGCTGCCAATCGTGGCGAAGCGGTGCGGTCTTTTCTGCTATATTTTCAGTCATGGGCTTCTTCAATCAGATTTAATGGAATAACAATTGATGGCCAGGAATATTGTTGCTGTCTTAACGCATCATTTTGTCGAATTATACAGCAAACTGTTACCGATTCCCTGCTTCCTCTGCGGCGACTTTAGCCAGCATGACGCACTTTGTAAATCCTGTTGCGCTGATTTGCCGTGGCTAACACAATGCTGTCAACGTTGTGCATTGCCATTGCCGGTCGATGGCATCTGTGGAAGTTGCCTGAACCAGCCCCCACCGCAGCGGCAAACCTTTGCGTTATTTCGCTATGAATCGCCCGTCAATCACTGTATTGCAGCATTTAAATTTCAGCAGCAACTGGTATTCACCCGACTGTTTGCCTCCTTGCTTGCCAGCCGGCAACGGCAACGCCAGGAGCCGCTACCGCAATTATTGATTCCAATTCCGCTGCATCCAACCCGGTTAAGACAACGTGGTTACAACCAGTCTGCTCAGCTGGCAGATGCGCTTTCCAGGCTGTTAACCATCCCGGTAAACAAAACCAGTCTGATCCGCCAACGCAATACTCAACCACAAAGCGGTTTGCGAGGCAGACAACGACAGCACAATCTGAAACAGGCATTTGCACTACATAAACCGCTGCCCTACAGCCATGTTGCCTTGATTGATGATGTCTACACCACAGGCCACACCGTGGCAGAGGCCAGCCGCTGTCTGCAACAAAGCGGCGTCGAACAGGTGGAAGTATGGACAATTGCCCGCGCAATACGCCATTATTAGATTTTTTTACCCCTCTCATCGTCAAGGCTGTTGCATGTCTCAATCAGATGTGACAATGCTTCAAAATCAGTTAAATGATCTGATTCAGATTGCTAAAAGTAATGAGCAAAAACAACTCAATTTCCAGCAATACGAATTAAGCTTACTCAATAGCAGCGGTCTGGAGTCGTTATTGAGGTTAATCCTGAAAGAGCATAAACAGCGTTTTCGACTGACAGAAGTTACGTTGTTGCTGCTCGATCTGCTGACCGGTGTTAACAGCCGGCGCTTTTTTGAGCAACAGATCAGTGAAGAGTTCAGTCGTGCCGTACGTAACACTGCCCCATTGGCATGTCTGTTTGTCGATCTGGATCATTTCAAACGTATTAATGACAGTTATGGTCATCAAACAGGCGATCTGGTGCTTAAACAGATTGCCCAGCTGCTGAATGACAGTCTGCGTCAGGGAGATGTACTGGCGCGCTATGGTAGTGAAGAGTTTGTTATTCTGCTTGTCGATGTCAATCAACAGGTTGCCGCCGAAATCGCAGAACGGATGCGCCGGCTGGTAGCAGAAACCCACTTCAACGCGCTGGATGGTCAAGCCATGCACATGACCCTGTCAATCGGTATTGCCACCCTGAATCCAGGCTACGCAACAACAATAAAACGGCTATTGCAGTCTGCCGATCAGGCGGTTTACGAAGCCAAGTTATCAGGACGAAATCAAATCAGGATTAGTACCGATAGTTAAAAATTACCGTTCAGCATGTCGTATTTTTCAGCGTAAAGCCGAGCCTTAGCAACAACGCTCAGTCCAGCACAATAATCGCGCTGGGATGCTGCACAAACAATCTGTATTGATCGCCTCGTTTTGACATCCAGCCCCTGACCTCCAGTGGTTTGTTTAAGTATTCCTCCATCACCGGAAACAGCTTCTGCTGTTTTTTGGCGATGCGCACACTCACCTTATTATCCACGGTTAATACCCAATAATCCCGGGTCTGTGAAAGCGATTTGGCGGCGAGCCGCCAGCGATGCCAACCACGATACGCTGTTTCATCCAAGCTAGACACTTTGCGCGGTTGATACGCTTTATCGCCCCAGATGCCTGCTTGCTGCTGTATTGCCTGTTGCTGGGCGGCAATTAATTCATCGGCATAGTGCAGATTGGGTGGCTGCAAGGCCAGCGTAGCCAGGCCTTGTTTCAGCAGTTGTTCATTTAAAAACGTACCGTCAACAGACCAGGCATACGCCAGTAAACGGTTATATCGATCACGCTGCTCATTGTCATATTGCAGATAGATCTGCCCTTGCTTTAGTTGCGCTTGCAGCCAGTTTTTAGCTGCAATACCGCCAGATTCTGCTTCGCGATAACGGGAACTGATTTCTGGTGCGTTGACACTGAGCAGCCGGACACGTTCATTATTCTCCAGAATCAACGTATCGCCATCAGACACCCGCTTCACATTGAATAAATAACGATTTGAAGCGGGTGATAACTGAACAGGTTGGGCCGTCGTATCAACCGGCTGATCGGCAAAAACCGGGCTGCCATCCTCATCAAACCACTGATAAACCTCGGTGGCATTCAGGCTGCTGCAGAGCAACAACAATAACCACATCCTGAAAAATCCAGTCATGGAAAATTAACTCAAGCCGTAATGCATCACCACGCCGAGGAACACAATGGCGCCAACCCAGTTATTATTCAGGAAAGCCTGTAGGCAGGCCTGACGTTCACGGGCCTTGCAAAGCCATAACTGATAGACAAACAACAGTGCAGCTGCCACTAAACCGAGATAAAACACCAGAGAAAACTGTAGCTGCAGGCCAACCCATACCATGATGATCAGGTACATCAACTGCAACAAACCTTGAATAAGCAAATCATATTTGCCAAATAAAATAGCAGTGGACTTTACGCCTGCCTGCAGATCATCTTGCCGATCAGCCATGGCATAGAAGGTATCGTACATGGTGGTCCAGACTACATTTGCTAATAATAACCACCAGACAATGCCAGGCAGTGTATTCGACTGTGCAGCAAAAGCCATCGGGATCGCCCAGCCAAACGCCATGCCTAATACCAGCTGCGGCAGATAGGTAAACCGCTTCATAAACGGATACAACGTCGCCAGCATGACTGCAACCAGCGACAAGGCAATAGTAAAGAGATTCAGCTGTAATACCAGAATTAACGCGGCCAAGACCAACACTGCAAAGGTCAGCAGTGCTTGTCTGGCAGTCAACGCACCTGTTGCCAGCGGACGATTTTCAGTACGCCATATCTGTCCATCAATATGACGATCAGCATAATCATTGATTGCACAGCCTGCTGCCCGCATCAGCACAACACCGGCAATAAAGATCAGTAAGATTTTGCTGTCCGGTATGCCTTTAGCAGCAATCCATAACGCCATTAAGGTGGGCCACAACAACAGCAGAATACCAATAGGCCGATGCATCCTCGTCAACTGCCAGTAAGGCTGCAGCTGGTGCCATATGTTTGTCATCATCACTCGTCCCAGCTCGGTAAAAACAGTTCGGTTATCAATAATCGGTTATCCGCCGCATAAAAGCATGAACGACGCGCCCAGAGGGTAACGTTAGCATCAGGCAGCATACCGCGCTGCCTTACCAGCTCAAACAAAGCTTGTCCGCTATGCAGCCTGGCGACTTCCAATGGTCCCCGCACCATCACTGAATCGTTAAACAACATTTCACCTAATGAGCGATTACCCAGACTATCGATTGGTAATTGCGCCTGTAATTTCTGATAACTGTCGCGAGACACGATAGTTCTCGCATATACCCGTGGTAACGTGCCGTCGCGTAAGATGACTTCACGGCAATAGGCCAACTCCTCGACGCCCTGCGCTAGTTTTAATGCCTCTTCAGCCAACGGTTTTTGCCAACCGGTCTCCAGCAAATCGACATAAAACTGTTGCTGACTGGTTTGCTGCAGTTTTAACGTCAACGAGCCGGTATCGGTTAGCCAGTCAGCCAATGCTGTTGGCAACTGAACAGCATGCGCTGGTTGCCAGTGCGTCTGGCCGTTACTCATCGGAGAATGGGACTGGGTCATACTTGTCCAAAGTTCAGTTTATTGCCAAACCAACGGTTAATTAACGGGGAAACCTTTTCCGGATAGTCCTTCATCAAGGTTTCAGCTGCATGGGTAACGGCAGGTAACAGCTCCTGATCAGCCAATAAATTCGCCACCCTGAATTGTGGTAATCCTGTTTGTCGCGTGCCCAGCACTTCACCTGGCCCGCGTATTTCCAGATCGCGCTGGGCAATCACAAAACCATCATTACTTTCACGCAAACAAGCCAGTCGTGCCAGCCCGTTTTCTGATAACGGTGGATGATACATCAGCACGCAATGACTCTGAATGCTGCCTCGCCCCACTCGGCCACGTAACTGATGCAGTTGGGCCAGCCCCAGACGTTCTGCATTTTCGATGACCATTAAACTGGCGTTAGGCACATCCACACCGACTTCAATCACCGTTGTCGCTACCAGCAGATCAACCGCACCTTGTTTAAAAGCCTGCATTACCGCTTCTTTGTCTGCTGATTTCATCCGACCATGCACCAAAGCAACACGCAAATCCGGCAAAGCCTGCTGTAATTGTTGCGCGGTGTCTTCAGCTGCCTGACACTGTAAATATTCAGATTCTTCAATCAGGGTGCAAACCCAATAAACCTGTCGTTTCTGCTGGCAAGCCACATGGATGCGCTGAATCACTTCCTGCCGGCGGTTATCGGCAACCACCACTGTGCTGACCGGTTGCCTGCCAGGCGGCAGTTCATTGATGACTGAGACATTTAAATCCGCATACGCAGTCATCGCAAGGGTTCGCGGAATTGGCGTTGCTGTCATCACCAGTTGATGCGGTAGCATATCAATAGCCTTCCCTTTATCGCGCAACGCCATGCGTTGGTGTACGCCAAAACGGTGTTGCTCATCAATGATAATCAGGCCCAATCGGTGAAAACTGACATCATCCTGAAATAGAGCATGTGTCCCAATCGCAATATTGACTTTTCCTTCAGCGAAGGCTGCAACGACCTGCTTACGCTGACTTGCCGTTTGTTTACCGACACACCAGCCGACCTGGATGCCAAGTGGTTCCAGCCAGTTACGAAAGGTCCGAAAGTGTTGCTCTGCCAATAATTCGGTAGGTGCCATCATCACCGCCTGATAGCCACTTGATACGGCCATGAGAGCAGCCAGCGCAGCCACAACTGTTTTGCCAGAACCAACATCCCCTTGCAGCAGACGTTGCATCGGAATGGTTTGCTGCACATCCTGGCGAATTTCCTCAACTACCCGCTGCTGCGCGCTGGTCAAGGGAAATGGCAACTGCTGCATAAACTGGTGAACCAACGCATCGCTACTAAACGCTGGCGCCCGGTGGTGCTGGCTGCGAAGGCGAATTTGCCGCATGCTTAATTGTTGTGCCAATAACTCTTCAAATGCCAGACGTTTTTGTGCTGGATGCTCACGCGCCACCAGCTGCCTGACATCACTATCGGCCGGCGGCAAATGCACATATTGCAAGGCGCGTGTCAGATTAAACTGCGCCACTCGCGGATCCAGCACCTCGTCCGGTAAATAGTCGGGCATAGCTTGCTGATTCAACAGTTGCAGTGCTTGCTGCATCAGTTTGCGCCAGGAAAGTTGATGCAGACCTTCCGTCGTTGGGTAGACCGCCGTTAACGCCTGCTCAACAAGCTGCGGCTCGTCTGCCTGCAGTAGCTGATATTCGGGATGCACCATTTCCATGGCGGAGGGGCCACTGCGCACTTCACCAAAACAGCGAATCCGCTGTCCTCGCACCAGCTGTTGCTGCTGGCTTTTGGAAAAGTGAAAAAGTCGTAATACTATCGCGCCAGTGCCATCACTAATATGGCAAAGTAAAGAACGCCGCCGGCCAAACTTGATCTGACTCAGCTGGATAATCCCTTCAACCAGCGCTTCCTGTTGCGAGCGCAAACTGCCAATCGGCTGTACCCGCGTCCGATCCTGATAACGTAATGGCAGATGAAACAATATATCCTGAATCTGACGAATCCCCAGCCGTTCCAGCTTCTCTGCCAGTTTCTCGCCGACCCCTTTTAATGAGGTGACAGGATCGGCAATCGCCAGCTCAGCCACCGCTACTGTTTACCAGTCGGGTGACGCTACGCACCGAGATGCAGGACAGCATCCATTTCGACGGGCACCCCTTTAGGTAAGGAAGCGACACCAATCGCTGCCCGCGCTGGATATGGCTGTTGAAAGTAATCCGCCATAATTTCATTAACCGTACCGAAATATGCCAGATCCGTCAGATAGATATTGAGCTTAACGATATTCTGCAAACTGCCGCCAGCCGCACTGGCAACAGCCGCCAAATTATCAAAGACCTGTCTTACCTGTGTGCTGAAATCACCTTCAACGACCATCATGGTTTCAGGAACTAACGGGATTTGGCCTGACAAATACACCACATCACCAACTTTTACTGCCTGTGAATAGGTACCAATTGCTTCAGGTGCATTGCTGGTATGGATAGTTTCTCGCGACATACAAACTCCGGTTACGTCATCACAAGACGACAAATTAAAAATCAAGTATTAATACGACTAATGCGTTCAACCATTGGCAACTGCCGAAGCCGTCGAATAATTCGCGCCAGATGCTGACGATTGGTGACTTCAATAATGAGCCGCAGATGACTGTATCCACCATCACGCTCATCCACCTCGACATTATCGATATTAGACTCAGCTTCAGAAATCACCGAGGCAATTGTGGCCAGGACGCCGCGCTGATTTCTGACTTCCACCATCAAGTCGACTGGGAAGTCACGGTTAATATCTTTTGCCCAAGCAACATCAAGCCATTTTTCATGCTGCCCCCGCAAATGCGTCGTATTTTTACAACCACGCTGGTGAATAATAATACCGCGTCCCGCGCTGACATAGCCGTGAATCGGATCTCCCGGAATCGGATGGCAGCAACGGGCAAAGTTCACCACCATCCCTTCTGTGCCGGCAATCAGTAACGGCTGAGACTCACTGTTTGGCATTTCTTCCTGGAGCAGCTTCTGCGCCACCAGCAAGGCAGACATATTGCCAAGACCGAGCTCACTTAACAATTCATCAAAACTTTCCAGCTCATACTCTTTGAGCAAGGCGGAAATACGGCTGGTTGGAATATTTTCCATTGCGGTAGAAAACGCTGTCAGATGCTTGTTCAGCAACCGCTGTCCCAGTCGAATCGCCTCCTCTCCTCGCAACTGCTTAAGACTGCTGCGAATATTGGTCCGGGCTTTCGGCGTCACCACAAAATTCAACCAGGCCGGATTAGGATACGAAGTCGGTGAGGTAATGATTTCTACCGATTGCCCTGTTTCCAGCTGTGAGCTTAGTGGCACCAGGTGACGGCCAACGCGTGCAGCAACGCAACTGTTGCCCACATCAGAATGCACGGCATAAGCAAAGTCCACCGCCGTTGCCCCGCGAGGCAAGGTAAGGATCTCACCGCGCGGAGTAGAAACATAAATTTCATCGGGAAATAAATCGATCCGCAGGTTTTCCAGAAACTCCATTGAGTCGCCAGAACCTTTCTGCATTTCCAGTATGCCCTGCAACCATTGCCTGGCTCTGCGGTGCGCCAATGTGCTGCCGGTTGCTTCGCCCGATTTATATAACCAGTGCGCGGCAACACCGGCTTCTGCCAGCTGATCCATATCTCGTGAGCGAATCTGTACTTCTATAGGAACACCAAACGGGCCAAATAACACCGTATGCAGTGATTGGTAGCCATTGGCCTTGGGAATGGCAATATAGTCTTTAAATTTGCCCTGTACCGGCTTGTAGAGATTATGTACTACACCGAGCATGCGATAGCAGGCATCGACATCATCGACAATAATACGGAACGCATACACGTCCATAACTTCTGAAAATGACAGTCGTTTGCTGACCATTTTCTTGTAAATACTGTAGAGATTTTTTTCACGTCCCTGAATATCAGCGCTCAGCCCCTCCTGCTCCATACGGGTAAGGATAGACGCTGTAATCTGGCTGACGATTTCCTTACGATTACCACGCGCTCTACGCACAGCATCAGCCAGCACGCGATAACGAACAGGGTATAAAACATGGAATCCGAGATCTTCCAGTTCGCAGCGCATCAGGTTCATACCCAAGCGCTGGGCAATCGGCGCATATATTTCCAATGTTTCAAAGGCAATACGCCGGCGCTTTTCCGGTCGCAAATGCCCCAAGGTCCGCATGTTATGCAAACGGTCAGCAAGCTTGACGATAATGACGCGAATATCGCGTGACATCGCCAACAGCATTTTGCGCAGGTTTTCAGCTTGCGCGTGCTGCCGGGTTTCAAACGCCGCCTGTGCCAGTTTGGTGACGCCCTCAACCAGTTCGGCAACCGGCTCACCAAACTCGGCAATCACGTCGCGCTTCGACATCTCGGTATCTTCAATGACGTCGTGCAGCAATCCAGCCATGATGCATTCATAATCCATATGCATCATCGCCAACACATGCGCGACGGCTAGAGGATGAGTGATATAACGCTCACCACTGCGCCGTGTCTGACCTTCATGGCATTGTTCAGCGAAATGATAGGCGCGTCGAATTGACTCGACCTGATTGTGTTCAAGGTAGTTTGAGGTCGCAAAACATAAATCATCAATGGTGAGTTTAGGCTCGGACTCCTGAATATAGTCAAGCTCAGACGCAACAGTCGGTTTTGCGCTCACGCTGTTTACACTTCGTCTTGCAGCTCTTCTTCACTCACCATGCTTTCTTCAGCATGCTGACGAGCTGAGGTCGTTGTCAAAATTGTGCGGTCAACCAGTCCTGCGGCAATTTCGCGTAGCGCCAAAACCGTTGGTTTGTCATTATCAACCGGAACCATTGCATCATCTCCCATGGAGATCTGACGCGCGCGTTTAGCGGCAACCAATACCAGCTGGAAACGGTTATCTACATTTTCTAGGCAATCTTCAACAGTTGTACGTGCCATTTTGTTCTGTCCTGTTGTTAAAACAATTCATTTTACGAGAGATATCAGGCTTAAGCCAGTAAGTCAGTCAGCAAGGTACTGTAATTTTCCTGTTGTACCGCCAACTTATGCCGACTGGCCATCACTATCGCCCTCAGGCTGGCCAGTGCATGATCAAAATCATCATTGACAATCAGATAGTCAAATTCGATGTAGTGCGACATTTCACTTTCGGCGTCACGCATCCGCCTTGAAATCGTGGCATCATCATCCTGGCCTCGCCCTCTTAATCGCTGTTCAAGCGCTTGTTTGGACGGTGGCAAAATGAAAATACTGTTGCTGTCGGGAAAGTTCTTTCTGACCTGTTGCGCACCTTGCCAGTCAATTTCCAGAATCACATCATTACCGGCATGTAGCTGATGATAAACGGCGGCAGCCGAGGTGCCATAACTGTTATCAAATACCGTGGCAGCTTCAAGAAAGTCGCCGCTCTCGCGCATTTTGCTGAAGATTTCCGAGCTAACGAAAAAGTAATCCTCGCCATCGATTTCACCTGCTCTTGCTGGCCGCGTGGTGTGTGACACTGACAAGCGGACCTGTGGATCCTGCTTGACCAAAGCACGGACCAGGCTGGTTTTACCCGCACCCGAAGGGGCGGCAATAATAAATAAACTTCCAGACATGTAAACACCTTGCAGATTGCGCGATTTCGATTTTGAGATGATTTTATCCGTAGAAAACGATACTGCTTTAGTTCTTTTTATGCCAGTATTTACGGTTTGCTGAAAGCCGGTCGAACGGGCAATTCCACTTGTTAACAGACCGAATCGGCGATGCCATTTTTTCAAAAAAACATCTTTCACTATTTCAAATAAAAATAAATCTCATTATCATTAGATGTGAATTTCACTAATTTCGGAGTAATTATATGCGTAATGCAAGAGCTTTATTGGGTGTCTGGCTGGCACTGACGATGTTTATCGCCACCGGCTGCAGTAGCGACGAGCCACATCAGGAAGTGAATTTATACTCTGCCCGCATTGAATCACTGATAAAACCGCTGCTGGATCAGTTTACTGAGCAAACCGGCATTCAGGTCAATCTGGTAACGGGAAACGCAGATGAGTTACTGCAACGGCTGCAAAGTGAAGGCCGCAACACCCCTGCCGATATGCTGCTTACCACCGATGCCGGACGGTTACACCGCGCCATGGAAGTCGGCTTGCTGCAACCCATCGACTCGGCCGTACTCGTTGAGCAAATCCCGGCTTCTTATCGCCATTCAGATGGCTACTGGTTTGGCTTATCACTGCGGGCACGGCCTATCATGTACGTAAAAGGCAAGATTGATCCGCTTGAGCTTTCTACTTATGAAGCGCTGGCTGATCCGCGGTGGAAAAATTCTATTTGTGTCCGTTCTTCCAGCAATATTTACAACCAGTCATTAACCGCATCGATGATTGCCGCCAACGGTGAAGAAGCCACCGAGCAATGGGCAAAAGGTCTGGTCGCAAACTTTGCCCGCTCACCACAAGGCGGTGACCGGGATCAAATCAGCGCCGCTGCTGCCGGACAATGTGATATTGCCATTGCCAATACCTATTATCTGGCCGGTATGCTGACCAGTAATGATCCACAGCAGCGGGAAGCCGCCGAAAAAATAGCCGTCTTCTGGCCAAATCAGGACGACCGTGGAACACATATCAATGTGTCTGGTGCTGGCGTGATCAACAATGCCAAAAATGCAGAAAACGCCATCAAGTTACTGGAGTTTCTCAGCAGCGAAACCGCTCAGCAGTGGTATGCAGAAGCAAATGGCGAATACCCTGTCGTTGCCAACATTGCTAAAGGGGAAGTCCTTGAACAATTCGGCGAGTTTCGAGCTGATCCGCTGGATATGAAAATACTAGGTGAATTAAATGCTGATGCACTGCGGTTAATGGATCGCGCAGGTTGGCAATAAGCCAATGCTTGCGTAAAGTTGGCAGTTTTTGCCTGATAACTGCCAACTCCGTTACCCAATACTGTTAATGAACCAATACCATCCGTATCCACTAAGTGTTCTGTTACTCGCTGCCTTGCTGGCTACGCCGGTTATCGTGGTGCTGGCGCATGTGTTTGTTGCCAGTGGTGACATCTGGCAACATCTCAGCAGCACCGTCCTGCCGACCTACATAAGCAACTCTTTGCTACTGATGCTGGGCGTAGCAGCAGGGACGCTGCTGCTTGGTGTCAGCACGGCCTGGCTCACAACAATGTGCCAGTTCCCGGGGCGCGGTATTTTTGAGTGGGCATTACTGCTGCCGATGGCCATGCCGGCTTATATCATCGCCTATACCTATACCGGCATGCTGGATATTTCAGGGCCGGTACAAATAGGGCTGCGTAACTGGTTCGACTGGCAGTATGGCGATTACTGGTTCCCGCAGATTCGTTCTTTAGGTGGCGCCATCATCATGCTGACACTGGTGCTGTATCCCTATGTTTATTTACTCAGTCGGGCGGCCTTTTTAAATCAGTCGATCTGCGTACTGGATGTCAGTCGCACGCTCGGTAATGGACCGTGGCAGACATTCTGGCGTGTTGCATTGCCTCTCGCGCGTCCAGCCATTATTGCCGGATTATCATTAGCGTTGATGGAGGCTCTGGCCGATTACGGAACCGTGCAATTTTTCGGTGTCAGTACCTTTACCACCGGCATTTTTCGAACCTGGTTCGGACTGGGCAGTGCCGCAGCAGCAGCACAACTGGCCGCGGGATTAATGGTGTTTGTGTTTGCCTTAATCATTCTGGAGCGCTACTCCCGACGCAAAGCCCGTTACCATCACACCAGCCGACGCCATCAGGATTTACATCGATTTCAGTTAAACAGCAGCCGTAAATGGTTGGCAGCCGCCTTTTGTCTGGCAGTGCTCAGCCTGGGCTTTTTGTTACCAGCAATGCAATTACTCAGCTGGTCCATTCTTGTCGCTGACACGGTTATTGATGCGCACTTTGTCCGCTTGCTACTCAACAGCCTGTCGCTGGCCGCTGCAACAGCCTTCCTGGCACTGGCACTGGCGCTGGTGATGGCTTATGCACAACGACTTTACCCAGGGAAGCTGGTCAGTGGTGCAGTGCGTATGGCCGGGATGGGATATGCCGTGCCCGGCGCCGTTATTGCTGTGGGCATCATGATTCCGTTTGCCTGGTTAGATAACAGTCTGGATAGCTGGGCACGAAGCAATCTTGATTTCTCCACCGGCTTAATTCTCAGTGGCACGCTGGTGGCGGTTACCTTTGCCTATCTGACGCGGTTTCTTGCGGTTTCCCTGCAGGCTGTCGACAGTGGATTAAGTCGTATCACCCACTCAATGGATGAAGCAGGACGATCGTTTGGCTTGCAACC
>CANRLD010000027.1 GCA_947631375.1 uncultured Methylophaga sp.
TGGTATGCAATAAAAGCCATTTATTTATCGGAGTTACACCGCAGCTGGCGCACCCCGTTACAAAGTATCGCCTCTCGGTGTTGTCGACTTCGCTGTACTTTATTGTTTTTGGATCGGCAATCGGTTCGGCAATGACCGATATCGGTGGCGTCAGCTACGGTGCGTTCATTATTCCGGGGTTAATCATGTTAATGGTGCTGACGGAATCAACGTCCAATGCATCGTTTGGAATTTACATGCCGAAATGGTCTGGGGCGATTTATGAAGTCCTGTCAGCGCCGGTTTCGGCTTTTGAAATCGTGCTTGGCTATGTTGGCGCTGCCGTCACCAAGTCAATGATTCTGGCGTTATTGATTTTGTTAACCGCGCGGTTATTTGTGGATTACTCCATTTTGCATCCGTGGTGGATGCTGGCATTTTTGCTGCTTACCTGTATTACTTTCAGTTTGTTGGGTTTTATTCTTGGTATTCTGGCCGATGGCTTTGAAAAGTTACAAGTGATTCCATTAATGGTGGTGACACCCCTGGCATTTTTGGGCGGTACGTTTTACTCGATCAGTATGTTGCCGGATTTCTGGCAAACGGTGACCTTGTTTAATCCGGTGGTGTACCTGGTCAGTGGTTTTCGTTGGAGTTTTTATGGCACGGCAGATGTGAGTTTGCTGCTGAGTTTAGTCATGATTTCCAGTTTTTTACTGTTGTTTTTGGCGTTTATCTACTGGATCTTTAAAACCGGCTACAAGGTCAAAGTCTGAATATGCATTTTGTTCAGAGCATTAGCGTGTCATCGGTTTGTTGTTTCAAGTATTCATTTTTTAACGCCACGTAGTTCTTGCAGGCATAGTGAAAATAACGAAGTTCAGCTTCGGTCAATGGCCGGATTTGTTTTGCCGGTGAGCCGAGATAGAGATAGCCGGATTGCAAACGTTTGCCGGGCGGGACTAATGAGCCTGCGCCAATCACCACCTTATCTTCCACTACCGCGCCATCCAGAATAGTGGATGACATGCCGATTAATACCTGATTGCCAATAGTGCAACCATGCAACATAACGTGATGACCGACAGTCACATCATCGCCTATCTGTAAGGGATATCCTTGCGGATTAAACTCGCTGGCATGGGTGATATGCAGACACGAGTTATCTTGAATGCTGGTTCTGGCACCGATGCGGATGTAATGCATATCACCCCGAATCGAGACCAATGGCCAGACCGAACTGTCATCACCGATTTCAACATCACCAATAATCACGGCACTGTCGTCTACCCACACTCGCTCGCCTAACTGTGGGCTATGCCCACGAAAAGATCTCATGATCATCGGTTTATCTCAGTTACAGAATGTATGATATTTGCTGGGAGCAGACTTGCAGCCGTTTTTGTTAGGTTTGCTTAACAATCGCCGATGCGTTCTGCTTTATAGTCCGTCTTCATCAGCATTGTTCCCAGCGGGGTTTCCATTGAGCTGCTCATTTTGCCTTCGAGGCGGGTACCATGAAAGGTAGCATAGCCTTCAAACAGGGTGGTCACCCCTTGTATAGTGCAACTTGCCGCATAGTCCACTCTGCTCCGTTTGATATCGGCGCGGCTGATCGTGCAGCTTTCCGGGATATTCAGCGCATCGATACCGTTATCCAGTTTTTGTTGTGTCAGACATTCCTGATTACGACTGGTTTGTGGTGGCAAGTTCATCGGCCCCTCTATGGTGACGGTGCTGTGATGTGCCCATAAGCCGGGTTGCAGATCAGGCATTTCTGCAGCAGCGGTGGTGGCAAGTAGGAGCAAGCCGATGAGAGAACTGCAGCGTGAGGTTAAATAATCCAAAATTCTTCTCCTTTGTTGGAGGCTGGTTGGCTACTGTGAAAGTGGCAGGGTAAGTATAGTAACTGCGCGCCAGTAATGGCGAGCCCAGTAACTGTTTTTCAGGCTTGAGATCATCACGCCACGCGTTGTCGATGCGTGGAGAAACTTATGATTTTCCAGGTAAATACCGACGTGCTGACCATGACGAAAGAAAATCAAATCACCGGGTTGCAATTCGGCTCGTGAAACCTGTCGACCAGCAGTGGCTTGCTGAATAGTGGTTCGTGGTAATTGCAGCCCAAACAGATCACGATACGTCAGCTGAACGAAACCGGAGCAATCAATCCCCGCTCGACTCAGGCCGCCAAGACGGTATGGTGTGCTCTGCCATTCTTCATGTTGTTGGTATAACAGCAGCATGGTCTGGATTTCATCGTGATAGAAAGCAGTATCAGCTGGTTTTGGAAGCGGAATATTTGCTTGTGTTTGTGGCGGCTGGATCGGGCTGGTCTGGCAAGCTGTCAGCATGACCATGGCGAGCAGGAGCAATGTAGATCGCAGCCATGTTGCAATAGTAGGGATAGAAAGGCGTAGAGATATTTCAGTCATTGGTGTTGATAGTATTGCTCACCGGCGTCTGCGACAAATTAAAAATGATAAAGCGTCAAAGTAACAGACAATTTTCAAGCGTTACCAGGATGTTAAGATCAATCAGCAAGGGATATTAGCGAATTTTTACATAAAAATAATCTGCTAACGGGCTGCGGGGAAACAGCTTACCAGTATTACCGGTGCCGGCGGTACAATAAAAACGGTTAATAATGTGTACACACAGGCCGCTAAAAGCTACTATGCTACTTAATACCAAGTGGTTGTATTTTCAACACGTTTTCAAAAATACAAGGCTGATTTGCGCTGTAATTTAGTGCATCTGCAACAAACTCGAAATTTGGAAAAAGGTGATAGTTGATGACAGAACAAGTGTCTGAAGCCGTACTGGTAGTCTTGATTGCGGCAGCGGTGTTGGCGGTGTTTACCAGCAATAGCCGATTGAATTTATGGGACAGTAATCAATGGGATCTGGAAATAGTGGCTTTAGCGGTTATCACGCTCATTACGATGGTGACGCTTCCCGTCATTGACGCCACTGCAGCCTGGATTGAATTCGCTGATTTACCCTATTACGACGAAGCAGGATGGCTGGGCGTGTTCAATGGCATCTTTGCTGTATGGCTACTATATAGAGCTGTACACGATTACCGTGCCCCCAGGATGCGGCAGGAAAAACTCGAACATCAGGGAATTTACCGCTACATCCGCTATCCGTTTTATACCGCGCTGCTGGTTTTTGCACTGGCCCAATTATTGTTATCGCAGAACTGGCTGGCTGGTTTAGCCGGGTTGCTTACCTTTGCGCTTGTGTATAGCCTGCGAGTGCCGCGCGATGAAGAGAAGGGACTGGAGAAATATGGTCATCGCTACCTTGAATATATGTCTCGCACAGGGGACGTATTACCACGTGTTCGCTTACCCCGTCAGGACTAGAAGGGGGCTGGAGAGTCAATATGCTTAGCATTCGTCCGCTTTCTCGGCAGAGTTTGGCTGAGCTTATGGCGAAAGCGACTATCATCGAGACCGATAAATATGGTCCGAAAGTAGCTGTTTTGCCCGATGGCACTTATTTAAAATATTTTCGCCGCAAACGTTTTTTTAACCGGGAGTTGCTGGCTCCTGCAGCGGTTAAATTTGCCCGAAATGCTTATCAGTTAACGCAGCTCGGCATTCCAACATTGGAAGTGAGATCACTGCACCGCATCATCGGAGAACCGCATACAGTAGCGATCTATCAACCGCTGCCGGGGCAGACCTTGCGTGAAATCCTCGCTTCCAATGCCGCGGATGCCAATTTAATGTATCGGTTGGGTGTGTTTTTGGCGCGGGTTCAGCGGCGGGGTATTTACTTCCGCTCAATACATCCGGGAAATATTATTGTCGATGGAATGGAGTTTGGTCTTATCGACATCCTTGATATGCGTTTCCGTTCTTGGTCGTTAAGTCGCTGGGCACGGCGGCGAAACTGGCGACACCTGTTCCGTTATCCTGAAGAGTGGTCTAATCACTCTGATTTGATAGAGGCTGTTGTCAGCGGATATAGCGATTCTGCTGATCTGCCTCTCCGCGAATTGAATTGGTTGGATCGGATTGTACGTGCGGCGCTTTCAACCTGATAAGCATATTGATCTGTAGCGGCGTGTTTTTGCGTAAAATGCCCGTCCATGACGAGCATAGATCCTTCCAATGAATACGATGTCATCATTATCGGCGCCGGTGCTGCCGGATTGATGTGTGCAATTACCGCCGGTCAGCGTGGACGGCGTGTATTGGTGCTGGATCATGCCAACAAGGTTGGCAAGAAAATTCTGATGTCCGGCGGTGGGCGCTGCAATTTCACCAATATGTATTGTGGGCCTGATAATTTTATTTCAGCGAATCCGCATTTTGTAAAATCGGCACTCAGCCGATATACCCCCTGGCATTTTATCGAACTGGTTGAGCGGCATCAGATTGCCTATCACGAAAAGAAACTGGGCCAGCTGTTCTGCGACCAGTCATCCAAAGATATCGTGCAGATGTTACTGGCTGAATGTGAAGCGGCTGGTGTGACGATTCTGCTCAATACGCCAGTGAAAGTGCTGGATTGTGGTGAGCAAAAGCAGGTTGAAGTTTCACAAGGACGACTGCGAAGTAAATCACTGGTGATAGCTACCGGCGGGTTATCGATTCCGAAAATGGGCGCGACCAGTTTTGGTTTATCACTGGCGCAATCACTTGGCATCAGCGTATTGCCAACCCGTGCAGGATTGGTTCCGGTCACTTTTGATGAGCGAACACGTGAGCGTCTCGCTGAGTTGAGCGGGATTTCACTGGAGACAATCACCAGCGCCAATGAGGCGGCTTTTCGTGAAAATATACTGTTTACGCATCGAGGGCTGAGTGGCCCTGCTATTTTACAGGCATCAAGTTACTGGCAACCGGGGCAGGTCATGACGATTGATTTATTTCCCGGAATTGATTTGCGTACTTATTTGGCAGAAATGCGCCACGACAGACCGAAACTTGCCTTAAAAACGTTACTTGCTGAACGGCTGACACGCCGTGTCTCGCAATATTGGTGTGAACAATGGATTGAGGATAAACCGCTGGGTCAGCTTTCCGATGCCGAGATTGAGCAGGTTGTGTCGCATTGCCAGCCCTGGAGCGTCCGGCCATCGGGTACCGAAGGTTATCGAACAGCGGAAGTTACATTAGGCGGAGTTGATACCAATGCATTGTCCTCCAAAACAATGGAATGTCGTGACTATCCGGGATTGTTTTTTATCGGCGAAGTCGTCGATGTAACGGGGCATCTGGGCGGGCATAACTTCCAGTGGGCCTGGGCTTCGGGGCAGGCCGCCGGACAGTTTGCCTGACGTTGTTGTTCTGATGGAATACTTTTCCAGCCTCGGCTACAGCGGGCTTTTCATTGCTGCATTTTTGGCTGCAACGATTTTGCCACTCAGCTCTGAAGTGGTGCTAACAGCGTTAACTCTCAGTGGTCTATCACCGGTGACACTGGTCATTATTGCCACGATAGGCAATGTGCTGGGGTCGCTGACAAATTATGCTCTCGGTTACTGGGCAAGTGTGAAAGTGATACAAAAATGGCTGAAATTGTCAGATGAGGCAGTCGAGCAAGCGGCGCAACGCTTTAAAAAATATGGCATTTTGTCGTTGTTTTTTGCCTGGTTGCCGATTATTGGTGATCCGTTAACCGTCATTGCAGGTATGTTACGGGTTCACTTGCTATGGTTTATTGTCCTGGTCGGTGCGGGGAAATTATTGCGCTATATTTTTGTCAGTTATCTGGCGCTGCAAGTGGCTTGAGTAGACATCAACAAGTCGTTGCAGCCAGTGATTATCAATCGATTATTGGTGCATTGAGCATTGTGATGGCTACCAGGTTGATAATGGCAGAGTGCGCATTCTGGTCGCAGGACTTATACTTGGCAGCCTTTATCTCGAAGTGAGGACGACCTCACCGCTCGAATTGTGAACGGGGACGACCCCAAAGCATTCTATAGGGGAGTTATCTTATGGCTTGGGGCATGCTTGTTCTGGCGGGATTGTTTGAAGTCGGTTGGGCTATCGGCCTGAAATATACCGAAGGATTTTCCCGGTTATGGCCTTCCATCGGTACCATTTCAGCGATGATTATCAGTTTCTGGCTGTTGGCATTGGCGATGAAAACATTGCCGGTGGGCACCGCCTATAGTGTCTGGGTCGGTGTGGGCGCGGTGGGGGCCGTTATTCTGGGAATAATTTTATTTGGCGAACCAGCCAATTTAGGCCGGATAATCAGCGTGGTATTTATCATTGCCGGCATTATCGGACTAAAATTATCCTCCACAATCTAGCTGATATTAATGTGGCAAGCAGGAGTTCGATAGCGCTCCTGCTTGCGATTGATTTGATCCTGCAACGATTGAGGAGAAAGGCATGAGCACTCCCAAGCTCAGTGAAATGATTTGGCAAGTGGTCGCGTTAATTCCTGAAGGGAATATTGCGACTTATGGTCAGATTGCCAGACTGTGCGGTTATCCCGGCCATGCGCGTTATGTCGGTAGCACGCTGAAACAGTTGCCGGAAGACTCAATTTTACCCTGGCACCGGGTGGTGAATGCGAAAGGTGAAGTTGCTTTTCCACCGGGTAGTGATGCTTATGAAAGGCAACGGCAATTACTGGAAAGTGAAGGGATCCGCTTTCACGGAACAAAAATCAGCCTGTCTATTTATCGCTGGCAGTCATAGCCGTTACTTAACAGGATTCAGCTAGAGGTTATAGATGAAGAAAGTGCTTGTGCCATTGTTGTTGGTAATAATTGGTTTGGGCGGATATGTTGCGTTTGCTGAGCAGCACGAGCCGGATGTTATCCGTTACATCAAACAGCAGGGCGTGACGATCATCGATACCTTTGATACGCCAGCAGGTCTGAAAGGGTATGCGGCTACCATACAGGGACAGCCGATGAGTATTTATCTGACCGCAGACAAGCAGTTTGCGATGATTGGTAATCTGATCAATGCTGAGGGTGAGGATTTGGGTGAGGCGGCGCTATATGAATTGATCAGTGCGCCGCAGAACGAAAAAATCTGGCAGCAACTGGAGCAGGCACGTTGGATTCAGGACGGACAAAAAAGTGCTAAGCGGGTTATTTATACGTTTACCGATCCGTATTGCCCGTATTGTCAGCGTCTGCGCGAGCTGGCCGAACCATATATTGCTAATGGCGAAGTGCAGTTACGCCATATAATGGTGGGAATTTTACAAGAAAACAGTGTGCAAACCGCGGCTGATATTTTAGACGCGACATCACCGGAAACAGCGTTACGACAACATATTGAGCAAAAACAGGCACAGCAACCGGTTGATGAGCCGCAAGCCTCAGCCGCCGCGATGGCCTTGGTGGAAGGCAATAATCTGTTAATGGAGCAACTAGGGCTGATGGCGACACCGACTAGCGTGTATAAAGATAAAAATGGTCATGTACGGCTGATTGAAGGCATGCCGATGCGTGACGATATCATCAAGCTGTTTGAACACTAATCGTCAGGTGAGTCGTGTTGTTAGTTGGTTTACGCAACATTGTGGCTGAGTTTTTCCACCATTTATTATTCCAGGCAATCAGGAACTATCCTTGCTGAGTTATCGCCATTCATTTCATGCCGGCAACTATGCTGATGTACTCAAACATATTGTATTAGTTGAGATTTTGCAGCATTTAGCTAAAAAGCAAAAAGCGTTTGAGTATATTGATACGCATGCTGGAGCGGGTTTATATCACTTGGCTTCGGTGCAGGCGGAAAAGCTACGGGAATACCGCAACGGAATTGGGCGGCTTTCAGTAGCTGACTGGCCGGAACTAGCCGATTATTTGTCAGTGATTGCTGCCGTTAACCCAGATCAGGGGTTGACGTATTACCCAGGGTCTCCCGTTATTGCTCAGCATTTTATGCGTCCTCAGGATCGATCCTGGTTATACGAACTGCATCCACAAGATGCTGAACTGCTGTTGCAAAACATGAATAAAGACAGACGGGTGCGGGTGATGCATGAAGATGGTTTGAAAGGTTTGTTGTCGTTATTACCACCGGTTTCACGCCGCGGAGTGGTGCTGGTCGATCCTTCTTATGAAATCAAGTCGGACTATGACGCTGTCGTTCAGACGATTGTCAGGGCGTATGCCAAATTTGCCACAGGCTGTTACGCCATTTGGTATCCGGTGGTGGAGCGCAGCAGAATCAGCCGGCTAGAAACGCAGTTTATCAACAGCGGTATCAAAAATATTCAACGATTTGAGCTGGGAGTCACTGCCGATTCTGCACAAAGAGGCATGACAGCTTCCGGTATGATCGTCATCAACCCGCCATGGCAATTAATGGCAACCATGAACAGCTTATTACCAAAACTGGTCAGCACTTTATCCGACGATGCCGCTGCCTATTACAAGTGTGACATCCTGGTGGCCGAGTAGCTGAGGGCGTTTTACAGAAGGCTTTAAGCAAAAGGCGCTATACCATCAGTTATTTTGAAACAGTGCCAGCGCAGCGGCATATTCTTCACTGTTTTCATCCAGTTCCACCACACTGATGCCGGTATCAATACCCAGCTTGGCAAAAGCCAGCACGTTATCCCGTTCATTTGGCGCCAGTGCTTTGTCAGTGTTGAAGTAACTTTGCAGATTGGCAACTTGCACCACATCCGTCAGATCAGGGCCATTGAGGCTGTCACGTTGCAGATTGGTGTGTTCTGCTGCAACGGTGATCAGGTTTTCCGGGAAGGCCCATTTGCGAAGAATTGCTTCGCTAATTTTCGGGTACAAATTGTCAATTAATGCATCCAGACGCTGCTCATCTTCCATAAGTTCAGGCATAGCCGCCGCTTTCAGCAGAATAGGTAGTGCACCAATTTCATGAATCGGCCCGGCCAGCAACGCCTCATCAGGTGAAATAGTTGCCTGATTGGAAGCTATTACCTGACAAGCTGCGGCAACTTCAATGCTATGCTGCCATAATGCCCGCATACGTTTTTCCAGGCGCTTGCTTGACGGCAGAAAGAGTTGTTCCATCACCAGGCTAGTGACCAGGTTGCGTACCTGGGGAATGCCGAGTCGGGAAACAGCCGTTTGTACTGATTCCACTTCACTGCGTCCCCGATAAAGCGGGCTGTTGGCAATTTTGATCAACCGGGCTGACAAAGCGGTATCGGTACTGATGACTTCAGCAAGTTGATTGGCAGAAATATCCGGGTCATTGGCGACTTCGCGTACCTTAAGTGCTACTTCGGGAAGGGTTGGCAGCACCAGTTTTCCTGTTTCGAGATCATTGATGATCGTAGTGTACAATTGCTCTTGTTGACTCATAATAATCCACGGTAATAAATCAATTTGAAGTGTGAATGAATTTCAGTTATTTTGCTTGGTTTGCCAACCGTTTTAGCTCATAGCAGGTGCTCAGTTGAACGACGAATTTCCCAGAATCAAACGTCTCCCGCCATACGTCTTTAACATTGTAAATGATTTGAAGGCAAAAGCGCGTGCGCGAGGCGAAGATATTATCGACTTTGGTATGGGAAATCCGGACAAACCGGCGCCCCAGCATATCGTGGATAAATTAATCGAAGCCGCCCAGCGGCCGGACACACATCGCTATTCTGTTTCCAGAGGAATTCCTCGGTTGCGCAAGGCGATTTGCGACTGGTATCAGCGCAAATATGATGTCACGCTGGATCCGGACGCCGAAACCATTGTCACTATCGGATCAAAAGAAGGTCTGGCACATCTGGCAATGGCCACCGTTGGCCCGGGCGATGCGGTATTGGTACCGAATCCGGCTTATCCGATTCATCCGTATGGCTTTGTTATTGCCGGAGCCGATATTCGTCATGTACCGCTAACGCCGGATGCCGACTTTTTTGTTGAGCTGGAAAAGTCCGTCAAAGATTCCTGGCCAAAACCAAAAATGCTGGTGCTGAACTTTCCGGCCAACCCGACCACACAATGTGTTGAACTCGATTTTTTCCAGCGGGTTGTCGATTTTGCCAGAGAGCACAAGATTTGGGTGGTGCACGATCTGGCTTATGGTGAAATTACCTTTGATGGATATAAAGCGCCTTCCATTTTGCAGGTGCCGGGCGCTAAAGAGGTTGCTGTAGAGTTTTATACCTTATCAAAAACCTACAATATGCCGGGTTGGCGTATCGGTTTTATGTCGGGTAATCCAACTCTGGTAGCGGCATTGGCGCGGATGAAGTCTTATCTGGATTACGGCATGTTTACCCCCATTCAGGTGGCCGCGATTACGGCGCTGGATGGGCCACAGGAGTGTGTGGCAGAGATTGTTGAAACCTATAAGCAACGTCGTGATGTGTTGTGCGATGGCTTGAACGCCATCGGCTGGCCGGTGGAAAAACCAAAAGCGACAATGTTTGTCTGGGCCAGGATTCCGGAGCAATTTCGTGAAATGGGTTCGTTGGAGTTCAGTAAAAAGCTGCTTAAAGAAGCTCACGTGGCTGTTGCGCCCGGAATTGGTTTTGGTGAATACGGAGATGAATACGTGCGGTTCGGGCTGATTGAAAATCAGCATCGTACTCGTCAGGCTATTCGCGGTATCCGTGACATGATGAAAAAAGGCTAGGGGGAGAAGTGCGCTCAGTCAAAATTGGAATTCTTGGGTTAGGTACGGTTGGCAGTGGCACTGTCAGTGTCTTACAACGAAATTCAAAAGAAATCAGCCGCCGTGCAGGCCGTGGCATAGAAATTTCGCATGCAGCAGATAAAAATCTGGACATGCCCAGAAGCTGTGATATGAGCGATATTGCATTGACGGATGATGCATTTTCGGTAATTAACGAGCCGGATGTACAGATTATTGTTGAGTTGATTGGCGGCACTGGCGTTGCCCGGGATCTGGTCATGCAGGCCATTGAAAACGGCAAGCATGTGGTGACAGCCAATAAAGCACTGATCGCGATGCACGGTAATGAATTGTTTGCCAAGGCGCAGGAAAAAGGCGTCACCATTGCCTTTGAAGCCGCCGTTGCGGGCGGCATTCCCATCATTAAAGCTATCCGCGAAGGACTGGCAGCCAATCGTATTGAGTGGCTGGCAGGCATTATTAATGGAACCGGCAACTATATTCTCACCGAGATGCGCGACAAAGGGCGTAATTTTGCCGATGTCTTGGCGGAGGCTCAGGCGCTGGGATATGCTGAAGCTGATCCGACCTTTGATGTTGAAGGTATTGATGCAGCGCACAAACTGACGATTCTGGCCTCGATCGCTTTTGGTATTCCATTGCAGTTTTATAAAGCCTATACCGAAGGCATCAGCCAGATCTCGCAGGAAGATGTGCGTTACGCTGAAGAACTGGGATATCACATCAAACACTTGGGCATTGCCAGAAAAACAGCACAAGGCGTTGAGTTGCGAGTACATCCGACTCTAATTCCGCAGCGGCGGCTGATCGCCAATGTAAATGGGGTGATGAATGCGGTGGTGGTAAAGGGCGATGCTGTTGGCCCGACCTTATATTATGGTGCCGGTGCCGGCTCTGAGCCGACTGCTTCGGCAGTAGTGGCGGATATTGTTGATATTGTGCGCGCGCTGACAACTGATCCGGAAAATCGTGTGCCACATCTGGCTTTCCAGCCTGATGCGCTCAAAGATACACCGATCCTGCCAATGTCTGATGTCGTTACCTCATACTATCTGCGCATTCAAACGGATGATAAGCCAGGTGTGCTGGCGGACATTACCCGCATTTTCAGTGAGCAGGACATTAACATCGAAGCGATACTGCAAAAGAAACCGGAAGATAATGAAGGTCTGGTGCCAATTATTATGCTGACCCAGCCTGTGGTTGAGAAAAATATGGATGAAGCCATTATTCAAATCGAGGCTTTGGGCACAGTAAAAGATGCGATTATGCGTATTCGTATGGAGTCACTGGGCTGATTTCTACAGATACTTTGAAAAGAATTTAAGAGGAAATAGTTATGGTATATCGCCCCCGTTACACTGGTCTGATTGAGCGTTACCGTGATCACTTGCCGGTTAATGATGATACTCGCTTGATAAGCCTCGGCGAAGGCAACACGCCGTTGCTAAAACTAAACAATATTCCCAGACTGACTGGCAAGAACGTTGATATTTATATCAAATATGAAGGGCTGAACCCGACCGGATCGTTCAAAGATCGCGGCATGACAATGGCCGTGACCAAAGCGGTTGAAGAGGGCAGTAAAGCAATTATTTGCGCATCAACCGGTAACACTTCAGCAGCTGCTGCGGCATATGCTGCCCGGGCGGGTATCAGTGCGTTTGTGCTGATTCCGGACGGTAAAATTGCCCTGGGAAAACTGGCGCAGGCGATGATGCATGGCGCTACAGTCATTCAAATCAAAGGTAACTTTGACAAAGGCATGCAGCTGGTTAAAGAGGTGGCAGAGCATACACCGGTCACTATCGTTAACTCGATTAACCCTTACCGGTTGCAAGGCCAGAAAACAGCCGCGTTTGAAATTGTTGAAGAATTATCCTGCGCGCCGGATTTTCATTGTTTACCTGTCGGCAATGCTGGCAATATCTCCGCGCACTGGATGGGATACAGCGAATATTATCAGGATGGTATTGTGGCTACCCGCCCGAAAATGCTGGGCTATCAGGCTGCCGGAAGTGCTCCTTTCATGCGCGGTGGGATGGTTGATGAACCGGAAACAGTTGCAACAGCAATCCGCATCGGTCATCCACAAAGCTGGGATAAAGCCTGGAAAGTAAAAGAAGAATCGCAAGGCTGGTTTGATGAATGTACTGACGAGGAAATTCTGGCCGCACAAAAACTGCTGGCTGAAAAAGAAGGTATCTTCTGCGAGCCGGCATCGGCCACATCATTAGCCGGCGCATTGCGGGATATTCAAACTGGAAAAATTCCTGAAGGCAGTAAAGTTGTCTGCACATTAACCGGTCACGGCTTAAAAGATCCGGATATTGCTATCAAGCAAAGCAGCTCGCCAGTTGTGACGGTAAGTGCTACATTAGAATCTGTACGAGATGCGATTCTGGATAACATGGCTAAATAATATGACTGAGACGACAGCACCGCAGGAACAGGAAAAATCAGCAGCAAGAACACCGCATGATATTTTTCTGACCAATCTGATAGCGAATCATATTTTACTGTTTACTGCGTTTGCGGCGACCGGTAAAAGCTATTTTGAATTGCTCCTGCTGGTGCCGTTTATCTCGTTTATAGTATTAGGCTATACGTTTATCCGCGCCAGTCGTGTAAAGCGGGAAGACAGTGAATTTGTATATATCCACTGGCAGATTGCCCGCCGCTGGAGTTTTCTGTTCGCAGTTGTGCTGGTAGCGGTGGTCAGCTTTGCCATCCTTGGCTGGGCGAGTTATCACTACCTCGGCGTGATGAAAGAAGCTGCCTATGCGTTTGTTGCCGGGTTTAGCTTTCTGCCAACACTGGTCAGTGTTTTGGTGTTGATCATCATTGAAATGGATGCGCTCAACCATGCACGCGCTGGTACCTTACCTGCATGGGCAAAGCGTAAGTACCTTGGCGAGAAATAGATCTTCGACTAATTGTTAGACCGACGTACCACGGAATGAATGACTAGCTGATCTTCAAAATACACGTCAAACAGTCCGTATTGCCAGCGGGTGATTGCTGGTGTGCCAACAGCCGTATACTGTTGCTCTGCTTTCCCATAGCGTTGCTCTACCTGTTTCATCGTCATCCCGCGGACCGGTCTATTCACACCGTTTTTTTCAGTGTTGGGCGTCGTGTAGGTCGGCTCTGCGATAGATAAGCTATCGGCTGCGGCGGCCATCGACAGCGTCATACTTAATATCATGACGGCCAGAAGTGGCTTTAACATGAAAATACATCTCCCTGAGTATGATATGTCGCCATATTATTACGGTAAAAACAGTTCTATTAAACTGTTCAAATAGCGTTTACCTAATGCAGTAGGCTGAATCCGTTCTATGGAATGACTAAGCAAGCCTTTTTCTTCTGCTTC
>CANRLD010000028.1 GCA_947631375.1 uncultured Methylophaga sp.
CTCATCAAAGTGGGAGATCATCGAAGCGGGGCTGAAGTGCATCCAGGGTAAAGGTATCGTTAACTCGATCAGTCTGAAAGAGGGCGAAGAGCAGTTTATAGAGCATGCCAAGCTGGTGCGACGTTATGGTGCGGCGGTTATTGTGATGGCCTTTGACGAAAGCGGGCAAGCCGATACCCGCGAACGCAAGCTCGAAATTTGTACCCGTAGTTATCAGATCCTGACAGAAAAGCTGGGCTTTCCGGCGGAAGATATTATTTTTGATCCGAATATCTTTGCGATAGCAACCGGTATTGAAGAACACAATAACTATGCTGTCGATTTTATTGGTGCGGTGCGTGATATTAAGCAAAATTTGCCGCATGCGCTGATCAGCGGCGGCGTCTCCAACGTTTCCTTTTCGTTCCGGGGCAATAATCCGGTACGTGAGGCAATTCATGCAGTTTTTCTGTATCACGCCATCAAGGCCGGTATGGACATGGGCATCGTCAATGCTGGTCAATTGGCAATTTATGATGATTTGCCCGAAGAGTTACGTGAACGAGTTGAAGATGTCATTCAGAATCGCCGCGATGATGCCACCGATCGCCTGTTGGAAATTGCGGATAAATACAAGGGCGACGGCACCACAGAGAAAAAAGAAAGTCTGGAGTGGCGCAGCCTGCCGGTTGTCAAACGACTGGAGCATGCGCTGGTGCATGGTGTTGCCGACTTTGTTGAAGAAGATACGGAAGCAGCGCGACAGTTATTTGACAAGCCGCTGGAGGTCATTGAAGGGCCATTAATGGATGGCATGAATGTGGTTGGCGATCTGTTCGGTGCCGGGAAAATGTTTTTGCCGCAGGTCGTAAAGTCAGCCCGGGTAATGAAAAAAGCCGTTGCCTACCTGATGCCATTTATCGAGCTGGAAAAGGAAGACAATACGGCCAGCAGCAGTAATGGCAAAGTCCTGATGGCCACGGTAAAAGGTGACGTTCACGATATCGGTAAAAATATTGTCGGTGTGGTGCTGCAGTGTAATAACTTTGAAATCATTGATCTTGGTGTCATGGTGCCGGCGCAAACCATCCTGGAGACAGCCCGCAAGGAAAATGTCGATATTGTTGGCCTGTCCGGCCTGATTACCCCTTCGCTGGAAGAGATGGCGCATGTTGCCAAGGAGATGGAACGTCTGGACTTTGAACTGCCATTGATGATTGGTGGCGCGACTACCTCGCTTATCCATACCGCGGTGAAAATTGACCCGAATTATCATGGGCCGGTGATTTATGTAAAAGATGCTTCACGGGCGGTCGGTGTGGCACAGAATCTGGTCAGCAAAACAACGCGCGACGAGTTTGTCAGCAAGGTCAAAGTGGATTACCAGAAGAAACGGGAACAACACAAAGGCCGCAAATCCAGCCGCCGCTTACTGACGCTGAAACAGGCCCGTGCCAATAAAACCCAAATTGACTGGTCTGCTTATCAGCCAGTCAAACCGCTGCAGGCAGGTATCCAGGTATTTGATGACTATCCGCTAGAGGAACTGGTAGAGCGTATTGACTGGACACCATTTTTCCAATCCTGGCAGCTGGCAGGACGTTATCCGCGCATTCTGCAAGATGAGGTTGTGGGTGAACATGCAACGCAATTATTCGATGACGCGCAGCGGATGCTCAAACAGATCATTGATGAAAAATGGCTGCAAGCGCGGGCAGTGATCGGTTTGTTTCCTGCCAATACGGTGGATGACGATGATATTGAAATATATACCGATGACAGTCGTCAGCAGCTGTTGATGAAAATTCATTCCCTGCGGCAACAGGCAGAAAAACCCCCCGGCCGACCCAATGCCGCGTTAGCCGATTTTCTGGCACCGAAAGACAGCGGTGTTGAAGATTATATCGGCGCGTTCGCCACCACAGCCGGTATTGGCATTGACGAGCATATTGCGCGTTATGAAGCGGATCATGATGATTACCACAGCATTATGCTGAAAGCGCTGGCAGATCGTTTGGCGGAAGCGCTTGCCGAGCGCATCCATGAGCGGGTTCGCAAGGAGTTTTGGGGCTACAAACAAGATGAACAGCTCGGTAATGAGGAGCTGATTGATGAAAAATATCAGGGAATACGCCCGGCTCCTGGCTATCCGGCTTGCCCAGATCATACCGAGAAGGGATTGCTGTGGCAGTTGCTGGATGTAGAAAAAAATATTGGTATGACCATCACGGAAAGTTTCGCCATGCTGCCAACGGCAGCAGTCAGCGGCTTTTATTTTGCACATCCTGAATCGCGTTACTTTGGCTTGGGCAAAATCACCGAAGATCAGGTAAAAGACTATGCCGAGCGTAAAGGCTGGTCGATGGAATATGCTGAACGCTGGTTAGCGCCTGCACTGTCTTATGATGGCGATGACTAGCCGAGCTATGGGTTGCTTGCAAGGTGGCAACAATATTCAGTAGAGAAGAGGCAAATCTGGCCATGAATGACGATATTATCGAGCTGCAAACCCGCATGGCATTTCAGGATGGCGTGATTGAACAGTTAAATCAGGTCGTCACTGATCAACAGCAGCAAATTGATCGACTGGCGCGGCGTCTGGAAAAACTGCTGGGACAGGTAGAAGCTTTGCAGACGGCGCAATTAATGCCGCAGGTGGATGAGCCACCACCACCGCACTATTAATGTGTTCGTGACCAATGACGTTATCACTTCCTGCACGACGTTGCCTGCTGGTCACTGGTGATAGCGACTATTGTCAGCAAACAACACAGTCCTGGTTGTCCTTATGGCAACCAGCTTCCTTTCTCTGGCTGACTGAAAATCCGCTTGCCGCTAGTAATCAATACGCTCAAAAGCAGGCGAAGCAATTTCTGGGGCAGGAATTTGATGTGGTGGTGTTTGACGCTGGTGAGACATTCAATGCTGACAGCTTTGCAGCGATTGTCGGCACGGTACGAGCGGGAGGCTTGTTGTTGCTGTTACTGCCAAAGGCGCTGCCGGAGTCGAACTGGTACCAGCGTTTTCAGCAGATAATCGAGCGTTATTTGCAGCAGTTTGCCGAATTTCATCATGCGACAGCGGAGCACGTTCTCCCTGCTGGGTTTCGACCACAGCCTGTTATTTCCCGTCCATTTCAGCTGACGGCGGATCAGCAGCATGCCTTAAGTCTTATCCACAAAACCGCGTTTGGTCATCGGCGACGCCCCTTGTTAATCACTGCTGATCGCGGTCGTGGCAAAACAGCATTACTGGGAGTGGCGGCCGCTGAGCTATTACAGCAAGGCAAACAAAAAATTGTGGTCACAGCGCCAGCTTACGCTAATGTTGACACTCTGTTTCAGCATGCCGCCAATGTCTTGCAAAGCGGCCAGTCGGGGCGCGGCAAAGTAATCTGGCAAGCTGCAGAGCTGCAGTTTATTGCGCCGGACGCCTTGTTAGCACATGGTATGCAAGCGGATGTACTGATTGTCGATGAAGCGGCGGCATTGCCTTTGCCGATGCTTCAGCGCTTGCTGCAGCAGTATTCACGCATTGTCTTTTCGACCACACTGCATGGTTACGAAGGCAGTGGCCGGGGCTTTAAGTTGCAATTTCAGCAGCTTCTCGATCACTACACGCCGGGCTGGTATCACACGCATCTCATCCAGCCGGTACGCTGGAATAGCGGTGATCTGCTGGAGCAATTCAGTTTTGAGCTGTGTCTGCTTGACGCGGAGCCTGTCGCTGACGCATTGATAATGGACGCAACAATAGCAGCACTACAGATCCAGCCGGTTTCTGCCGAGCGGTTGGTACAGGATGAATCTCTATTGCAACAATGTTTTGGTTTAATGGTCGCCGCCCATTACCGGACTCGGCCATCAGACTTACAGATGCTGTTGGATCGTAATGATATGTGGGTGTTGGGCGTGTTTTATCAACACTATCTGGTAGCCAGCATCTGGCTGGTGGCAGAAGGCCCGCTTTCTCCCGATCTGTCAGCCGCTATCTTTGCTGGGAAACGGCGGATAAATGGACATTTATTGCCCCAAACACTGTTGGCACACTCCGGGATCAGTGATGCGGGGAAGTACCATTATCAGCGTATTGTGCGGATCGCTGTACATCCCATATTACAAAATAAAGGGATCGGTCAGCTGCTGTTAACGGCAGTGCTGTCACATCTGTCTGCTGATACGGACATGATCGGTTGCAGTTTTGCCGTGAGTGACCGTTTACTGCATTTCTGGTCGAAGAATGACTATCAACTGTTACGTATTGGCAGCCACAGTGATCATGTCACCGGTCGGCATGCGGTGGTTCTGGCAAAAGCCATTAATTCGCGTGGGCAAGAGCTGATTAACCAGACACAGCAACGCCTGGCAGAGCAGTGGCCGATGCTGCTGCATAGTCAGTTAAATCAGCTGGAAGCAGCGTTTATCCCGTTATTGTCGCGTATGTTGCCGTTAAATACGTTGCCATTAAGCTGTGCGGAGGAAGAGGAGCTGGCCGCGTTTGCCTTTCATCAGCGCCATTTTGACGCCTGTCAGTTTGCGATTTGGCGATTTGTGATCAGTAGCTTGTCTCAGCCGCGGTTTAGTATGCTGCCTGAAGCGCTGCAGCAGCTCTGTGTACGCTATATATTGCAACAGCAGCCGATTTCACAGCTATCGACGCAGTTAACGTTGCGCGGTCGTCACGAAGTGCAACAACAATTACGTGAGGCAATCCGCAGATTATTGCTGTAACAGCAAATACAAATTACCGTCTGAATCCACTTCTGTTTGCAGCGCGATAAGACTTTGTCCACGGCACGGCCCTGCTATGCAGTAACCTTCTTCCAGAGTAAACAGGGCGCCATGCGTTGAGCACTGTATATGCGTTCCTTCCAGCGACAAAAACTTATCTGGTTGCCAGTTCAGCGGAATGCCAAGATGCGGGCAGTGATTTAGCCAGGCGCGGATCTCCTTGCCCTGGCGCAGCACGATAATATCCAGTTCTTCGTTACCGAGATCAATTTGAAAACCATAGGTTTGGTGATCCTGCAGCGTATTGGTATGGCAGACAAATTTTTTCATAGTGATTTCAGTAGCTGATTAAAACCGTGTTGCTGGCATTTTCGGGCGGCCAGCTGGTTGGAAAAATGCAGGCTGTCAGCAAAATTGTTACTGGTCAATAGACCATGAATCATGCCGGCATTAAACGTGTCACCAGCGCCAAGGGTATCAACAACTCTGCTAAGCACCACCGGCGGACTGAAAACCAGTTTACCATTCTCCAGCCCATAAGCACCTGATGCCCCCCAGGTACAGGTGGCCGAACAGTTTTTGGGCAATGTGGCAAACAGGCTCTCGGCTGACTGGTGCCCGGTTGTTTCGGCATAATCTTTGGAAAAAAACAGCCAGTCAGCTGCGCCAAACAGGGTTTCTATATTGTCTCGTGGCTTTTCAATTTCCAGTGAAATGGGGATGTTGGGGACTGTTTTACGACAATATTCCAGCATTTTTGTCAGTTCAGCGAGATTGCGTCCTTCAAAGTGCAGCCAGTCGAAGTGAGCGAGCTCTATTTGCTGAAACTGTTCAAAGTTTAATTCTGGACAGTCACGATAATGCACAATGGTGCGGCTGCCGGTCTGTCGGTTTAAGGTGATATAGGAGGTTGGCATTTTGCCTGCGCGCAGCCGGGGGCAAAATTGCGTATTTATTTGGTAATGCGCCAGATCAGTCTCGACTATCTGCCCATCAGCCTCATCAACCAGCACGCCGGCCAGATAACACTGATGATCAAACTGGCTTAGCACGCAAAGGGTATTGCTGGCATTTCCGCCGCGACTGATGCGCTGCGCCAGGGCTCTGGTTTCGGTGTCTTCTTCAGGATAAGAAGACACCTCATTAACAATATCAAGCGTGGCAATGCCGGTTGCCAGAATACGCGCCATCTATACAGCCAAATCAGATCGTGTTGAAGATATCGCCAACTGCGTTGGTAATGGCGTGAATATCGCCTGTGCCGTTAATACTATGCAGTTTGTTTTGCTGTTGATAAAAACCGATCAAAGGAGCTGTCTGTTCTTCGTAGACTTTTAAACGATTTTCAATGGTCGCCTCATTGTCATCCTGACGCTGATAGAGCTGGCCGCCACAGTTGTTACAGATGTTCTCCTGCTTTGGTGGCGACAAATAGACATTGAAAATAGCGCCGCAATCCTTGCAGGTGCGCCGCCCGGTCAGGCGTTGCATTAATTCTGTGAAAGGCACATCCAGCAGCACGACGCCTTGCAATGGCTGATCAAGCTCTGCGAGCATGTTGTCCAGCGCTTCGGCTTGAGCAATATTGCGGGGAAAACCGTCCAGAATATAGCCATTTTTGGCATCTTCATGAGTCAGCCGTTCACGGATCAGGCCAATGACGATTTCATCGGAGACCAATGCGCCGGCATCCATTGCCGATTTTGCTTGTTTTCCCAGATCCGAGCCAGCGGCAACAGCAGCACGCAGCAAATCCCCGGTGGAAATTTGCGGGATATTGAATTTTCTGGATAAAACATCACCTTGAGTACCCTTGCCGGAACCCGGTGCGCCTAATAATACTGTTCTCATGCTTGCCTCTTGCTAGTTTGCTGTTTATTTAAATATAGATAGTTATAAAAGACTGGCGGTCATGTGTTCCAGTTGAGTGGCCACTTTACGCAGCAGCGGAGGAATAATCTCTGCCGGTAAGTTCAGCCGTTGCCAGGCAACCGGGTCTAGTGGAGGCACATGCTGATCACCGCTATGACCAAACGGCACCGCACTGATCATCACATCAGCAACATGTACAATACAGACTTCTGTTGCATAGCCTGCTGCAAGTGGGGTGTGATGATGGCGAGCGACACAAGCCAATGACGCAGGCAAGCGCCAGGCCTGAATCAATGCTTCGCCTGCTTCGGTATGATCAAAGCCGATAATACGTTGTTCTGCCAGATGTAATACTTCGTGGCCAAAGCGTGCACTTTTTATGGCCTCTGCGGCAAGTTCCGGTACGGACTGGTATAACACCAGACTGCCAATGTTATGCAGTAGTCCAGCAATCAGATACTGTTCACTGTGCTGATAGCCGGCGGCTTGGGCAAGTAATTTGGCGCAAATGGCACAGGCAATACTGTGTTGCCAGAAGGTACGCACTTTGATCAAGTCGTCTGGAATGCCATTAAACGCCTTTACCACCGATGTGGCTAATACCAGTTGTGTCAGCTCGTGAGTGCCGATAACAGCGATGGCGCGTGAAATGGTATTGATCTGTGATGGAAAACCGTAGAAAGGGCTGTTGACTATTTTCAACAGCCGGGTGGTCAGTGCCGGATCAGCATTGATCACTTCGCTGATAGCATCAATTGCGCTGTGCGGGTCATGGATCAGCTCATTCAGCCGCGCGTAGGTGCTTGGCGGCGAGACCAGATTCAATGATTTGTTGACTAGAGAATGTGCTGTCAGTTGCATGCTACTTCAGTCTCATCCGACAGAATGTGTTGCAGCGACCCCTCAGTGAACAATAGAGCAATCAAGGGATGATTCAAATCGGCGTAGCGAAACAGTTCTTGACGCGCTGCCAGTGCATCACTGGCGGGTGCATCATTGTGTTCTTCTGTATCCATCAGCGTAGATTCCAGTATTGGTTGCGGAGCAGGGTTTCACTAATGGTTACGCCCAGACTGCCGGCAAAACGATCCAGATAACTGGGTCGAGGAGTGTAATCAACGATGTCTTCAGCGCCGATGATTTCTCTGGCAACCGTGCTGCTATTGGCGAGACCATCTACCAGCCCCAGCTCCACTGCCTGTTCTCCTGACCAGAATAATCCTGAAAAAATATCATCGTTGTTCTTTAACCGGTCACCACGACCCGCTTTGACGACATCAATGAACTGTTGATGGATGGTGTTGAGCATTTCATGGGTATGCGCTACGTCTTCTTCTTTTAATGGCATAAATGGATCCAGAAACGCTTTATGTTCACCGGCCGTTAATGAGCGGCGCTCCACGCCTAACTTATCAATGGCTTCGGTAAAACCAAAGCTGTCCATGCGCACTCCTATCGAGCCGACAATGCTTGCTTTATCGGCATAGATTTCATCCGCGGCAACAGCGATATAATAACCGCCGGATGCGCAGATATCCTGAATTACGACGTAGACAGGAAAATCAGGACGGCTTGCCTTTAAGCGGTTGATTTCATCATTGATGACCCCAGATTGTACCGGGCTGCCGCCCGGAGTATTCATGCGAATGATTAACCCCTTGGCCTGGGTACTTTCAAATGCATCGCGAATCCCGGTAACTACCCGATCAGCACTGGCCTCCGCATCAGCAGCAATAACCCCATTCACTTCGACCAGTGCTGTGTGAGGGCCTGATGGCAAACTACTTTCGCCAAATGGTTTGGTAACCAGGAAAAGGGCAATAAAATACAGCAGGATCAGAAACTTGAATGTATAGCTCCAGCGCCGCGCGGTACGTTGCTCTTTTATTGAGGCAAAGGCGAGATCCCGCAGTACTTTACGCTCCCAGTGCTCATTGTCTGCTGCGGAACTCTGGGGGGATTGTTTATGCTCGGGGGGAAAATCGCCAAAGGTTGCCATTGTTATTTCATCCTGAATGAAAAAAGTGGGTCACATCATAATTCAAAACGACTAAACGTTACCATGCAACCAGTCATCCAGTGCGAATAAGTCATCGACAGTGTGCAGTGGTTGGCAGGCCTCTAATCTTGACAATGAATGTGCCCCGTGCGTTATCGCCACGCTTTGCGCTTTGGCATTGTGTGCCATTAATAGATCAAACTCGGTATCGCCAACCATAATGGTTGCTGCCGGAGTAACACCACAAAAATCAATCAGCTCTTCCAGCATTTGCGGGTTTGGTTTGGAATGACATTCATCGGCGCAGCGTGTGGCGGTAAAGGCATCGCTCAAGCCAGTCGCAGCCAATACTTTATTTAATCCCCGGCGGCTTTTACCGGTCGCCACGCCGAGGAAAAGATTCTGCCCAGCCAGTTTTTGCAATAATTCAACTGCATTGGCAAACATGGGTGACTCATACGGATGTTGCAACCAGATATCCCGATAGGTGTTTGCCAGCCGCTGAACATCGGCATCTGTACTATATGGATAAAGGGTGCGCACCGCCTCGGGCAACCCCAGCCCGATGATCTGGCTGATGGCATGGTCTGTTAGCGGCGACAATCGCAGTTTTTGGATGGCTTGGCGCATACAAAACACGATATGGCCGGTGGAGTCCATCAGCGTGCCGTCCCAGTCAAAAACAATCAGTTGATAATTATGCATAGGATCTTTCCAATTGGTTTATTACCTTTGCCAGACTTTCAGGTAATTCGGCTTGAAAGGTGACTTGTTTGCCGCTGACCGGATGGTTGAAGGACAATTGCCAGGCGTGCAGAAAAAGCCGTTTCAGACCGCGTTGTCGGAGTTGTTTATTGAATGCTCTGTCGCCGTACTTTTCATCGCCGGCTACGGGATGTGTCTGGCTGGCGGAGTGCACCCGGATTTGGTGTGTCCGGCCAGTGAACAGCTTGGCTATAACTAGCTGGCAATCACTGAATGTCTGTTTCACTTCGAACAATGTTTTCGATGGCTTACCATTGATATCCGGCACCACCATTCGTTCGCCGGCGGTTAAGGTGTTTTTTTGCAGCGCTAATTCGACAATATTTTGTTGCGAAAGCCAGTGGCCTTTGGTGAGTGTCAGGTAGCGTTTGTCAGTTTCGGCTTGGCGCATTTGTTGCTGTAAATTCAACAAGGCTGCGCGACTTTTGGCCAGAATCAGGCAGCCAGAGGTATCACGATCCAGACGATGTACTAATTCCAGAAACGGATTTTCCGAGCGCATAATGCGCATCGCTTCGATAACGCCCAACTGGATCTGGCTACCAGCGTGTACCGCTAAGCCGGAGGGTTTATTGATAACCAGCATCGCATCGTCTTCAAACAGTATCGATTGTTGCAGGGCATTGCTCAGGGAGTCGGATAATTCGGTGATGACGACTTTCTCGCTGACCTTGAGCGGTGGAATGCGTAGCAGATCGCCCGCCTGCAGTCGGTAGGTCTGCTTGATACGGCCTTTATTAACGCGGACTTCTCCAGAGCGCAAGGCGCGATAAATTCGACTTTTGGGAATCCCTTTTTCCAATGTAATCAAAAAATTATCGATCCGTTGACCCGCTTGATCAGCCCGAATCTCGATAAATTGAACACTTTGAAAAGTGTGCGTGGTGTTTGCCATAAAATATTGTTAGCTTATTTCTTGCTGATGTTGGTGTGTGCTGCTATATTTCGCTGTTGGTTTGATCGTAAAATTACGCTTCAGTATACCGATTTTCCGACGAACCAGCCTAAGCAAACGTCGCGCCCCCTTAAAAATGGGGTTGATGCGGTTGAGGATTTGAAACGAATTTGAATACGCTGAACAGGGGTTCAGTGATGCAGAGCTCCTCCGAATACGGAGCTTGTTTTAAGAATAATGGTTCCCACGTCTGGTTACAGCAAAACAAATAGCAAAAAATGTATAAGACAGGGCGACGAAGTAATAAATAATCAAACACGTTGCGACCAGAATTGCCGCTAATGTGTTAAACGTTGCAGAACCCTATTGCAGCCACAATGGATGACATTGAAAAGTGCCCAGTAATCTGACGAATCGATGCTGGCGATGCCCAAACTATTGATTATATTGCTGATAAAACGCCGTTCTGTTTGGTTTTGGGGCAGGCAGATGCCGTTTGGCTAACTGATTGTACCGACGGGTGAACCTCTAACCGAGGTTTATGAATGAAACGAATTTTAATTAACGCAACACACGACGAGGAATTGCGTGTTGCGATGGTCGATGGTCAACGTTTGTTCGACTTGGATATCGACACACCTTCCAGAGAACAGAAAAAAGGTAATATTTACAAAGGAAAAATCACTCGTGTTGAACCAAGTCTCGAAGCAGTCTTCGTTGAATATGGTTCCGAGCGTCAAGGCTTTCTGCCACTGAAAGAAATCAGTAAAAATTATTTCAAACAAAGCAATAAAGACGATAGCGACAGCAATGGTCGCGTCAATGTTCAGGATGTACTGTCTGTCGGCCAGGAGCTGGTTATCCAGATTGAAAAGGAAGAACGTGGTAACAAAGGCGCCGCGCTGACGACGTTTATCAGTCTGGCTGGCCGTTATCTGGTGTTGATGCCGAACAGCCCGCGTGCTGGCGGAATTTCACGCCGTATTGAAGGTGACGACCGTGTGGAATTGCAGGAAGCGCTGCGCGAGCTGAATGTACCAGACGGCATGGGCATGATTGTCCGTACTGCTGGTGTGGGTAAGCAGACAGAAGAATTACAGTGGGATCTGGAATATCTAATACAGCTGTGGACCGCGATCGATACTGCCACTAAAGACCGTAGTGCACCGTTTCTGGTGTATCAGGAAAGCAATATTATCATCCGTGCGTTACGCGATTATTTGCGTAAGGATATTGGTGAGATTCTGGTTGATTCACCAGAAGTGTACCAAACGGGCTACGATTTCATGCGCATGGTTATGCCGCATGAGCTGAGTAAATTCAAGCTGTACCAAGACAAAGTGCCGCTTTTTACCCGTTATCAACTGGAAAGCCAGATTGAAAGTGCTTTCCGTCATGAAGTGCGCTTGCCTTCTGGTGGTGCACTGGTGATTGATCCTACCGAAGCGCTAGTGTCTATTGATGTGAACTCCGCTCGCGCCAATAAAGGTGGTGATATCGAAGAAACGGCATTAAATACCAATCTGGAAGCTGCTGAAGAGATTGCCCGGCAACTGCGCTTACGTGATCTGGGTGGTCTCGTGGTGATCGACTTTATTGATATGACGCCGGCGCGTAACCAGCGTGAAGTTGAAAATCGGCTGCGCGATCACCTCAAGTCGGATCGTGCCCGCGTGCAGATTGGCCGGATTTCGCGTTTTGGTTTACTGGAAATGTCGCGTCAGCGCCTGCGGCCAGCGTTAGGCGATGCACATCAGGAAGTCTGCCCTCGCTGTGCTGGTTTGGGGCATGTTCGTGGGGTTGAGTCTTTGGGACTTGCCGTCTTGCGGATCATGGAAGAGGAAGCCACCAAAGATAGTGTTAACCAATTAGTTGTACAGTTACCGGTGTCAGTTGCCACGTTTATGTTGAATGAAAAACGTATGCAGATTGAAGCTATTGAAAAGCGTCATCAGGTACGGTTGGTATTGATTCCAAATCCGCATCTGGAGACACCGCACTACGAAATTGAGCGGATTAAGGAAGTCAGCGAAAAACGTAGCAGTCATCAATTAATCAATACTCCCGAGCTCAGTGCGGCAGCGGTATTAAAAGAAAGACCGATGCTGGAGCAACCCGCAGTAACAGGTATTGCACCGATGGCACCAGCGCCGATCAGTAAACCGGTGGCGGAGCGGAAACCAAGCTTGTTGAAACGTCTGCTGGGCGTGTTAACCGGAGGACAGACCGAAGACAAGACAGAATCTTCGCCAGCGGCCAAGGAAACGGACAATAGCCGGGAAAGCCATCATCAGAACCGCCGTAACCGGGGACGTAATAATGGTAACAGTAACCGCCGCAATGCTAACCGTACGCCGCGAACTGATGCCAACAACGGCAATGGGGCGCAAACCAATAAAACTAATGGTAACGCGCCGACGGCCGCTACTTCTGCAAGCAGCTCCGCCAGTGAAGCGGCGGATGCTCAGGGTGAGGATAAAACACGCAACCCGAATGCCAGACGTTCCCGCCGTGGTGGTCGCCGTCGTCGTGGACGCACAGAGGATGATGCGGTATCCACAGTAACGGCTGCTGCTGAAGTGGCGGATAAGGGCAATATCATGCCGCCGCCACCACCGGAAGTAAACGGTAATGCGGTGCCTGCGCCCGAGCCGGAAGTAAATGGTAATGCGCTTCCCGCCAGTGTAGAGCCAGAAGTCGATGGCAATAAACTACCGCCAAAGCCAGCAACACCCCGCCGCTCTCGCAGCAGTGCTGCAACCAGTAATACCAACCGTCGTCGCCGTGGTGCGCCGCCGAAGAGTAAAGATGGTGAGGAAACAAGTGAAGTAGCAGTAAAAGCGGCTTCGACTGATAATGGTGCTCAACAGACTGATCTGCCAAAGCAGGTTGAAGAGGGCCCACAAACAGATGTCAAGGAATCATAACGTTACTGTCAACGACTTGCTGAAGCTGATTGGTCAGCAAGTCGTTTATCAACATCAGCGTTGTGAAATCATTGAACTACTGGATGGCTGCCAGCTGGTATTACAGGAGCTGAACCAGGGTCGTAATATCCAGGCGACGCAATACGGTGAAGGCCACCGACCAGTACCGGTAACCCATGTGTTACCGGTCTTTGATGGTGAGGGTGAACTACATGCCGAACTGATTGCTGCCTGTTTGGATGTTTTGCTAGGCGAACAAAGCCTCAACCGCCAATAAGTCCTGCTCGGTATCAACGCCATGTCCCGGAGCTACTAGGGCCTCTGTCAAATGAATCCGATTACCGTGATATAGCGCTCTGAGCTGCTCCAGTGACTCGTATTGCTCCAGCGGTGCCGCTGGCAATTCATGGTAGCGATGTAGAAAATCAGCCCGATAGGCATATAATCCCACGTGTTTAAAATGTGGTATGTCGGCCAGTTCGACAGGGCGGCGTGACTCGCCGAAATGCTCACGCAACCAGGGAATGGGCGCGCGGCTGAAATACATTGCATAGCCGTTGGCATCAATCACCACTTTCACAATGTTCGGATCAA
>CANRLD010000029.1 GCA_947631375.1 uncultured Methylophaga sp.
ACACCGTCGTAATCCCACTCATCAAATGGCGTCATTTGATACACCCATTTCGCCACACCGGTGTCTAAGTCACGACCGAAGATAGCCATTGTCCATTTGTTGTCGCCAGGACGTTGTACCGGGTTCCAGGTAGAGGGGTTCGCTGAGCTGTAGTAGAACTGGCCCAGATCGGGATCATAAGAATACCAGCCCCAGGTAGTACCGCCACCAATTTTCCATTGGTCACCCTGCCAGGACTTCAGTGAGGAATCCTTACCTACTGGTTTCAGCATCGACATGGTTTTTTCTGGGTCGATCAGCATTTCATCGTCAGGACCAGTGCTGTAGGCACGGTATTTGACGTTACCGTCAAAGTCATAAGCTTGGACATAACCACGGACACCGAACTCACCACCGGAAATACCAACAATGATTTTGTCTTTAAAGACATGGGCTGCAGCGGTGCTGGCTTCACCAATTTTTGGATCGCCACGTTTGTCTGACCAGACGGGTTCACCGGTTTCCATGTCCAGTGCAACCAGTGTGGTATCTGCCTGGTTCAGGAAGATTTTGCCATCGGCATACGACAGACCACGGTTAACCGTGTCACAGCACATGATTGGCACAACTTCATCGTAGTTCTGGTTTGGCTCATATTTCCATTTGATGGCGCCGTCGTTGTTCAGATCCAGAGCGAATACGATATTCGGGAATGCAGAGTGCACGTACATGGTGCCATCAATCACCAGTGCGTTACCTTCGTGCCCACGCAGGACACCGGTAGAGAATGCCCAAGCCATTTTCAGATCTTTGACATTGTCTTTAGTGATTTGGGTTAATTCACTGTAACGCGTGTTGGCATAGTCACCAGTAGGCATCACCCAGTTATCATGATTTTTTTGCATTTCAAGCAGTTCATCCGCTACCACCATTCCTGGTACGGCTAACCCCATCATTGCAATTGATAATGTTTTCAGCTTCATAAAGTTGTCCTCTATTTCTTTATTAGTTTTACGTCACGAAAAGTTCACAAGAACCTCATGCGTAAGAAGCACCTTAATATCCATTCCCGGTTTCGTCAAGAATTTATCTTATGTTTTACGTGAACCTTTCCTTGCTGTTTACGGGAAGTTATTCCCGAACACGTAACCAATTGATAACTAACAACTTTATAAGCCATATGCTTTTCAGACGTGTTTTTTAATCCAAATAACGGCACGCTCGATCGCTGTTAAAGTGCGCTCACGACCATACAATTTGAGCGTGGCATCCAACGATGGAGAAATGGTATTTCCAGTAATCGCTACCCGTATTGGTTGAGCAACTTTCCCCATGCCGACACCCTGTTTCTCTGCACAATTTTTAATGACACTATGAATGCTTTCAGCCTGCCAGTCTTCAATCTGTTGTAAATCGGCAAGCACGGTCTCCAACAGCGACAGACTGGTTTGATTGAGATTTTTCTGCGCGGCTTTTTCATCGTAAGACTCAACATCACGATAAAAGTAAACGCTTGATTCCGCCATTTCTTTCAAGGTTTTTACTCGCTCACGCAGCAGCAGAACGATTTCTGTCAATTCCGGGCCATCAGCCAAATCAAGCCCCAGATTGTCCATTTGCCAACGTAAATGCTCTGCCACATGTTCCAGTGGCGCCGTTTTGATGTAATGCTGATTAAGCCAGGTCAGCTTATCGGTATTAAAACTGGAGGCCGCCTTGTTTACATCCTTAATATCAAACAGCTGCGTCATTTCTGCCAACGAAAAGATTTCCTGATCACCGTGAGACCAGCCCAGTCTGACCAAATAATTTAATAAGGCTTCAGGAAGATATCCCGCATCACGATAACTCATCACACTAACAGCACCATGACGCTTTGACAGACGAGCCCCATCATCTCCCAGAATCATTGGAACGTGTGCAAACACTGGTGGTTTAGCGCCGAGTGCTTTAAAAATATTGATCTGCCGTGGCGAGTTATTTAAATGATCATCTCCCCGGATAACATGACTTATCTGCATATCCAGATCATCAACCACCACCGTCAGATTATAGGTCGGCGTGCCATCCGGACGGGCAATAATCAGATCATCCAATTCGCTGTTTTCAAAAACGACATTACCGCGAATAGCATCCTCAACCACAACCTGCCCACTCGTCGGGTTTTTAAAACGAATGACCGGATCAACACCTTCACGCGGAGCCGTTCGGTGACGGCAACGCCCGTCATATCTCGGTTTTTGTTTGCTCGCGCGCTGCTCTTCACGCAGCGTTTCCAACTCATCTTTGCTGCAGTAACAGTAATAAGCGTCGCCTTGCTTGATTAGCTGCTGAATGACTTCCTTATAACGGTCAAACCGCTGTGTTTGATAAAACGGGCCTTCATCGTAGTCCAGCCCCATCCACGCCATACCTTCAAGAATGGCATTAACCGACTCAGCGGTGGAACGCTCCAGATCGGTATCTTCTATCCGTAACACAAATCGTCCTCCCAGCTTTCTGGCATAAAGCCAGGAAAAAAGGGCAGTACGTGCGCCCCCGACATGTAAATATCCGGTGGGGCTCGGAGCAAAACGCGTGCGAATTGTCATAATCAAGGATTCTCTGCTAGCTATATGGATGGATACAATAAAGTGCGCTATTGTAACAGCTCAGTAGAGGTCATTTTGTGAGTGCATTTCATGCCATTATTTTTCTCAATACTCTCGCTGTTTGTCACAACATTGTATTTTGCCAGCCCTGCCAAAGCAGGTGACTATGTCCTGCATCCGGTTAGTGACGGTATCTATTACCATCAAGGCGTTCATCAGGATGCCACGGCCAATAACATCGGTGCCATAGCCAATGTCGGGTTTATTGTCGGTGAGCAATGTGTGGCGGTAATTGACAGCGGCGGCAGCTACCAGGAAGGAAAGCTATTGCGTAACGCCATTCGTCAGCACACCTCGCTGCCGGTTTGCTATGTGATAAATACCCATGTACATCCTGATCATATTTTAGGTAATGCCGCATTTAAGGCAGACAATCCCAAATTTGTCGGCCATGAAAAGCTGCCGGCCGCTCTGGCCAGTCGCGAACAACATTTTGTCAGACAGTTTTCCGAGGTTCTGGGAACGGCTGAGGAAGATATCGAGTTTATTGCAGTCGATACCCTTGTCACGCCAGAGGCTCCGCTTGAACTTGATTTAGGCAACCGGACTATCGTTCTTACCGCCTACAGCACGGCACATACCGATCACGACTTAACCGTTTTTGATGTAAACACAAAAACGCTGTGGACTGGTGACTTACTCTTTGTAGAACGAATACCCGCGCTGGATGGCAGTATAAATGGCTGGATTGATGCGTTGGAAAGCCTGGTCACAGTTGACGCTGACAAGGTAATTCCTGGTCACGGAACCGCCTTCGATGCAAAAGATACCGCAGGATGGCAAGCACTTTTACGCTACCTTACAACGGTACGGGAAGGAATTCGTTTCATCATAAATGATATGGGAACCATTGAAGAAGCCATTGCGACTGTGGGTACGCAAGAAGCTGAAAAATGGAAACTTTTTGAAGCGTATCACCGTCGAAATGTTACCGCTGCATTCGTTGAACTGGAATGGGAATAATAAGGCCGGAGAGAGAGATGACCATAACTAAAAAAATATTAATAGCTATCCTGACCCTGCTTTGCACCTTGGGATTCATTACCCCTGGCGTATCCGCTGACGATGATAGATGGAGCGGACTCAAGCAAGCCTATTTCGGTGATCGCGAAATCCGTGAAAATGCCGATGACTTACTGGTTCTTGAGGCACCAACCCGAGCGGAAGATGCAGCAATTGTGCCTATCAGTGTGAAGTCGTTGCAACCGCAAACGCCCGATAAGTACATCAAAAACCTGCATTTGATTATTGATAAAAACCCGATGCCCTACTCGGCTAATTTTCATTTATCTCCGCAGCTGGCCCAAGTTGACCTGGCCACCAGAGTAAGAATTGATCAGTACACCAATATGCGGGCAATTGCTGAAATGAATGATGGTTCATTACATATGGTCACACGATTTGTTAAAGCTTCCGGTGGCTGCAGCGCTCCTGCTGGTAAAGACATGGCGGCGGCAATGGCACGTCTTGGAAAAATGCAGATCCGTATGCGTGAAGTCACTCTCGGTGAACCCACACAAGCACAAGTGGTTATCAGTCACCCCAACAACAGCGGTTTGCAATTCGATCAGAAAACTCGCGGCTATATCCCGCCACATTTTGTTAAAGAAGTCACCATTGATTATGCTGGTGAAACGTTGATTAAACTGGAAGCCGGCATCTCCATCAGCGAAGATCCCAGTATCCGGTTTGAGTTTGCGCCGCAACAGCATGGCGTATTAACAGCGGTGGTTCATGACAGCAAAGATATGACGTATACCGCGGACAAAGAAATTTAATCGCCTGGTTAAGCTGCCACATACTAAAAAGGCCGTTTTAAACGGCCTTTTTAGTATGCGTTCTACATCCTTGTTCTTACTGCTGAATTCGACATTCCTTATACGCCTTAGCTGAAACTGTTTCAAATTTATTAAGGCTGCCTTTCAACTCTTTATCATCGCGAAACTGCGCACCACGATCCGCCGGTAGATGACGATACATATACGCGGTGCTTAATTCTTCAAACTCAGTCTGAGTAAAGGCTTCATCTAACTGGTCAACAACACAAGAACATTTATGCACACCTTCATAGAGGTTCATCTTGTTGTTTGCTTGCATGCAGTCATTAACGAATTGAACTTTGGTTGCCGTCGTAAAGTCCGTGGTGCCATCTGCGTTTGCCACGGCGGACAACATCGTCATACTGGCAAAAAGCACGGTCAGACTGATTTTCTTCATTCTCTACTCCTAAAAGGTTTATTAGTATGGTGGTGGGACTGGCTTGATATAGATAAGTTCCTGCAAAAAATCAGGATATTGCCACTTTAACAGACCCTTTCGCAAACTTTCCACCAGCAACCAGAAGCAGTTTCATTTCCTCAGACCCATAACATAGGGTAAAATCTTGTGTTTCTTTTATCCTCATCAAGCCAGACAAACGGCAGGAGAACCCGATGAAAAAACTATTGCTTCATCTTGACACTGATACCGTCGCGAGCACTTTCGATCAAGCAGTTGCTTACGACTCAGGCGTCGATAACATTATCGCCCACGGTGGCGCCACACGAGACAATGTGACTGCGCACGTGCATGGCATGATTTTTACCCGCGGCGGGAAAAACCTCAAAAACAGTGCAATTTTTATTGGTGGCTCCAACGTTCCTGCCAGCGATCTGGTTGGTGAAGCTGTCAAAAAAGCCTTTTTTGGCCCTGTTCGTGTTTCGGTGATGCTGGATCCTAATGGCTCAAACACCACTGCTGCCGCCATTGCCCGTAAAGTAATGACTGATTACGATATCAACGGAAAAAATGTCGTGATTTTAGGCGCAGGTCCCGTCGGTCAACGTACTGCCTTATATCTGCTAAAAGAAGGGGCCGCGAAAGTTACCCTAACCTCGCGCAGCTTGTCACGCAGCAAAGCCACAACAGACCATATGAAAAAAAGCTACGGCGTTGATGTTATTCCTGGCGAAACCCGTAGTGATGAAGCCGTTACCGCACTGTTGCAAGATGCCCATGTTGCCATCGCTGCTGGCCCTGCCGGTGTCTGTATTGTTCCACAAGCAACCTGGAGCGCCTGTGAAAAGCTGGAAGTCATTGCTGACGTTAATGCGGTTCCACCATTAGGTGTTGAAGGAATTGAAGTCATGGACAATGGCACAGAAAAACAGGGGATCCGCTTTTATGGTGCGATTGCTATTGGCAACTTTAAAATGAAAGTTCACCGCGGAGCCATTGCATCCTTGTTTGAAAGTAATGACGTATTCCTCGACGAAACAACCATTTACGATATTGCCTGCAAAATTGACAACGCCTAATAGCAGCGAGGCACTTTCTGACACAACGCTATCACAGCAATCTATCAGCGTAGCAGCGTCAGCAAGACTTCATCTTGGCTTTCTGGATCTGAATGGCGACCTGGGTCGCCATTTTGGCAGTATTGGTCTGGCTGTCAGTAGTCATCAGACCCGAATCAGTCTTACGACTGGCAAAGCTGCTGCCGTCATACCACTTGATGATGCCAGCCAGCAAAAAATCGACAAACTGGTAAAACTGTTTTACCAGTCGCTGGGAATGCATATTCCAGCAGAAAATCACCAGTCAAACTTCCAAGTACACTCCCTGATACCGGAACATGCAGGACTGGGCTCCGGCACCCAACTCGCGCTGGTTATCGGGCAACTATTGGCAAGCTATCATCAACTCAAAGTGTCACCTGCACAGATTGCCAAGGCCATGGGCCGCGGCAAGCGTTCCGGTATAGGAATCAGCACTTTCGACCATGGTGGCTTTATTGTCGATGCAGGGAGCGGGCCGCAGTCGACTACTCCCGCCAGTATTGTTCGGCATGATTTTCCAGCGCAGTGGCGTCTGGTGATGTTAATGAATAAGCAACAGCAGGGCGTCCATGGACAAACTGAAATTGAAGCATTCAAAACGCTGCCCAAATTTCCCCTGGAATACAGCCAACGTATTTGCCACTTAACGTTAATGCAGTTACTACCTGCTCTGGTTGAGGAAGATATTGAGTTATTTGGCTCAGCGATCACCGAAATTCAAGCATTAATCGGCCAACATTTTGCACCCGTACAAGGCGGTCAATACGCCTGTCAGTCAATTGCCACATTATTACAGCACGCTCAATCCCTGGGATTCAGCGGTGTTGCCCAAAGCTCCTGGGGGCCAACCGCCTGTATCTTTACCAATAGCCAGTCTCAGGCAGATCGTCTGATCACAGCGCTACGTGAGCTAATGGCCACCAATACATCATTACAAGATATCGAATTGCTGTCCGCAGCTGGTGTAAACCAGGGTGCTGACATTACAATCGGCAATCAGTCATCCATTCATAAACCGTGAGGAATCATCATGTCAAAGCGTTCCATCATCCACATGCTTAACCCGATGAAACATAATAGTCCGTTTGATATCAATATGGCGCTGGATGCCGGCTACGATGCTTTAATACCTTACAATAACGTTGAGCTGAGCGATGTTGCCGGCTTGACGCAGGACGCTATTTTCTCGCGCGGTCCAGCAGGCGTAAAAAAGACGGGTATGTTTATTGGCGGACGCGATATCGGACTGGCAATGGATATGCTGGAAGCAGCTAAATCTGCAATGGTGCCACCTTTTGAAGTATCCGTGTTTGCCGATCCAAGCGGTGCATTCACTACCGCAGCAGCATTAGTCGCCTGTGTTGAGCGCGAATTAAAAAAGCATTTTCAGCAAGATTATAAAGATTGCCGGGCAGTCGTCTTTGGCGGCACCGGGCCTGTGGGGCTGGCCACCGCCGTCATTGCCGCATTGCAAGGAGCAGATACCACGATTGTTGATCACTTCTCGCTGGATACCGCCTTACAATTTGCCGATGATGCCCGCACTCGTTATGGGGTGAACCTGAGAGCAACAACAGCGGCATCCGATGCTGATAAAGCGCGACTGTTAAGCAATGCTGATGTTGTTTTCTGCACCGCCAAAGCAGGTATTCAAGTGTTGAATGCCTCGGTACTGGGAGACGCCTTGCAACTAAAAGTCGCCGGCGACGTGAATGCAGTCAGCCCGTTAGGCATTGAAGGTATTGAGTTAATGGACAATGGCGCACCGCTCAAATTCACCTCTCAGTCCACGAATGCTGTTGGTATCGGTGCATTAGCGGTGGGCAATGTGAAATACAAGTTGCAACAAGCACTGCTGAGAGAAACGCTGGAAAGCGAGAAGCCGGTCTACCTCGACTTTCGTAATGCCTTTGAAGGTGCTCGCCAACTCGCATAACCCTGAAACAGCAGGAGTTGCGTATGAAAGTTGATCATTCACAACTCCTGCTGATCATTGCCCAAAGTGGCCGTCACTTGGCACAAGCGGCGGTTCACGAAGGGTTTACAGTGCGTGTCGCCGATTGTTTTGCCGACATCGATACCTTGGCGATCAGCGAACAATATTTACAGCTTCCATCATTCAATGCGTTAACGCCCGCCGATTGGTTACAGGCAATCATCCGTCTGAGTAGTCATCAGCCTTGTACGCTGATTTGCGGCACCGGTATCGAACGTTTTTACCCGCAGTTAGCACAACTGCCTGCCAATATTCACTTTGCAGGCCCAGCAGTGTCGAGCTTTTCTGCGCTCTGCGATCCGCGCCAATGGCAAGCATTACTGGATGAATTAAAGCTGCCGTCTCCTCCAACCCGCTTCAGTCCGCCACAAACTGAGCCTGCAACATGGCTGATAAAACAAGCTGCCAGCTGGGGCGGCACGCACATCGGGACGGCTCAGGCAGCAACGCACAGCGTAGCCAGCTATTACCAGCAAAAAATTGCCGGGCGCAGTGCCTCTGTACTTTTCCTGGCAAATGGCGGCTCAGCGCACACTCTGCTATTGAATGAACAGTTTCCGCGTGCTCCTGAGCACAACGACTTTTGTTTACAAGGGATCAGTAATGAGCTGCAGTTGACCCTGCCGCAACGAAACTTTCTCGATAATGCATTACAGCAATTGACACGGCGATTAGCCTTGCAAGGGATGATGTCGCTGGACTTTATTATTACTGATGACGCCCGGATCTATTTGCTGGAAATAAATCCTCGACCAACAGCCTCGGCGCAACTGCTGGATGATAACTTTCAGCTCATAAGCAGCCATTGCACTGCCGTCAATGGCGGGTTGCCACCCGTATCTTGCGAACTTTCAGCAGTGAAAAAGCTCTTATGGTTTTGTTTTGCACCAGAGGATATCGTGATTCCAGCAGCATTCCGCTGGCCGGAATATTGTCATGATCTTCCCGCCGACGGCCATACCGTCCGTCAGGGAGAAGTGATATGCAGCATAGTGCTAAGCAGCGTGGTCAACAACAGCATCGATCACAACACGGGTCATCAATACGCCAATAAACTGCTACAACATTTACGGCAATCCGCTTGAAAAGCAACACAACGCTACCCATATTAAGGGCAACTTATTATCAAGGAATATCTGAATGAAACGAATCATGTTGTATCTCGCCACCAATATTGCGGTGTTAGCGGTACTAAGCGTAACCATGCGCCTCCTCGGCATTGACAGTCTGCTGGATGAGCAAGGGACAAACTTGAATATGAATTCACTACTGATTTTTGCCGCCGTTATCGGTTTCAGTGGTTCACTGATTTCGTTGGCAATTTCCAAATGGACAGCTAAACGGCTGACTGGCGCACAGGTGATTAGCTCACCGAGCAACCAAACCGAAAGATGGCTGGTAGATACGGTTGCCAGGCAGGCTCAGCAAGCCGGGATCGGTATGCCGGAAGTGGCCATTTATCACTCTCCCCAACCAAACGCCTTCGCTACCGGTATGAACCGTAACAATGCACTGGTTGCTGTCAGCAGCGGCTTGATGCAATCGATGACTCAGGATGAGGTAGAGGCGGTTCTGGCACATGAAGTAAGCCATATTGCCAATGGCGATATGGTCACCATGGCGTTGATCCAAGGCGTGGTAAATACCTTTGTTATTGTCTTGTCACGGGTAATTGGTCATCTAGTGGATCGTACTGTCTTTAAAACTGAACGCGGTCATGGTCCGGCCTTCTGGATCACCTCGATCATTGCTGAACTGGTACTGGGGATACTCGCCAGCATCATCGTCATGTGGTTCAGTCGCCAGCGAGAGTTTCGTGCAGATATGGGCGCAGCGCGCCTGGTAGGACCAAATAAAATGATTGCAGCCTTGCAACGTCTGGCTGGCACTGCTGATGAACCATTACCCGATCAGCTGCATGCCATGGGCATATCAGGTGGGCGTGGCGGCATCAGTGCGTTATTCATGACACATCCACCGATTGAGGCACGAATCAATGCGCTGCGTACTGGCCGACACTAGAACGGCTACTATTCGTTAGAAGAAAAAAACCGGTGATATCACCGGTTTTTTTTATCTAAGCGTTATTAACCTTTAAAGTTCTTGATCTTCAAAACTGTAGTCCAGCCTGGCAGAGGGCTCATGGATATAAAACACTTGGGCATAATCCACTCCCAGCCGCCATAACAAGGCGAGGCTGACGGCATCTGAAACGAATCCGGCAATACAACGTTTTCCCGCCTGTTTTGCCATATCAATCGTTGCTTTAATGGCTGCCTGATTGTCGCTGTCATTTGCCATATTTTCCACAAAATTGCCGTTAATTTTCAGATAATCGACATCCAGCACGCTCAGGCTGTGAGAAAAATCAATTCCCGAACCAAAGTGTTCAAGACCAAATTCACAGCCAATCGTTTTCAGCTGAGCAATAATGGCTTTTGTTTCTTGCAGGTTGCCCATTGCTGCCGTTTCACTGATTTCAAACACTAACGCCTGTCCCGTTAGCTGCTGCGCCGATAACGTAGCTGATAACCAGTCGACGTATTCCTTATCTTCCAGCGTTTGCTCGGAAAGTTTGATAAAAAAACGGGTTTTAGGATGTTTCTGTCGATGTTCGGTAAGTTTCCTGAGCGCCGTGTGGATAACCCATCGATCAATATCCTTCATCATTTTCAGGCTGACGGCATAGCGAATAAACTCGTCTGCGCGCAGCGTTTTATCACCGTCATGCAGGCGCAGCAATACTTCATAAATTTCCTGCTGCGGGCCATGTAATCCCACAATAGGCTGAAAATGCAGATCGAATAAATTTTGTGACAAGGCTTTCTTTAACCGTTCTGCCCAACCTGATAAATCGTCGTTCTCGGGCTGACCGATCTGATCTTCATACCAAACGTATTGGTTACCACCAGCCCGCTGCGCCTTGGTACAGGCCTTATCAGCATATTCCAGCGCCGTCTGGGCCGACGCAACACTTTCACTGAGCCGCGTCATACCAATACTGCAACTCAGCGCTATCACGTTTCCGCCCAGCTGAGAACTGAAATCAGCAATACTGCGACGGAAGGTTTCAACACGCTGATTGACAACCGCCTCATCCGCTGTCGGCAGGATGATGGTAAACACCTGATCCCCATAGCGCCCCAGCGTTTCGTCATCACCCATAACATTACGCAACAAGTCGGCTACAGTCTGGATGATGGTATCGCTGGCACTCAAACCAACCTGCTCTTTAATCAGTTGAAAGTCATCCAGCAGCAGATAACACAGCACGGAATCCGTATTTTGCTCTGCTGCATCATTCAGACTTTGCTGCAGTTCATCACCGAAACGTGTGCGATTGTATAAACCGGTTAATACGTCGTAATGTTGAAGTTGCGTCAGCTGTGCATTCTCTTCATCAACAAGCACTGGCCGGTCACGAACCACGACCTGCGTACAGTTTTCGCCTTCTACCTGGGCATGACTGAACTCAATGTCGGCATCAAACACAACGCCATCAGCTTTGAGGCACTGCGCCGCAACCACGGCAGGCTGTGCATCCATTTGTTCAGCAAACTGACGAAAGACCATTTTGAATTTTGCGTGATCTTCGCTATCAATCAGATCCAGGATGGGTAAGCCGTCAATATCTTCATGTTTTTCATAGCCAAACAGCTTGAGATAGGCATGATTTACATAAATGTGCATCCCTTCATGCATGTAAGCAACAGCATCGCGAGAGCTTTCCAGCAAGGCGCGGGAACGCTTCTCACTTTCACGCAGCGCACGTTCATTGCGCCGGCCGCGCCGCCGTATAAACAGATTATCCAGTTCGCGCTCCGCGGCAAACAGCAGACGTTCGGTGTCGTGTTTCAGCAAAACGTCCTGTGCTCCCGAATGAAACAGCGCTTTTTCGCTCTCGCTATCCTCGGTAATAACAAGACAGGGCAAATCTTTCCCTAATCGTTTGATTAAATTGACAATATCCGTTGGTGGTAGCTCAGGAACGTTATCCCGGCAGATCAGTAAATCCCAGCCGTGATTATTTAATGCCTGCTCTAATGCCTCAAGGCGCTCTTCGCGCGCGGCTCTGACAGCATGTCCAGCACTGCGCAAGACGTTAACCACTGCATCAGCATCACTCAGGGAATCATCGACGATTAATAATCGTAAAATACCATCAGCTCTTGTCACGCTGTTCACCTTTATTAAATGACGCTGGTGTCCTGCCTTCCAGTTTGGTCATTGTAGCCGTCATCCAGTCATATACTTGCTGATTAACCGCATTGGCCGATGTGCCCTCAGTGCTTATCTCTGGCCCAATCACCATTGTGATCACACCTGGCTGTTTCATAAAACCACGTTTGGCCCAAAAGCTGCCGGCATTATGTGCTACCGGGATGACCGGTACAGTTGCTTCTACCGCTAATCGCGCTCCACCGATACCAAAACGCCCCATCTCGTAAGGTGGAACCCGGGTTCCTTCCGGAAACACCACAACCATGGCACCCGATTGCAAACGCTGTTTGCCCTGTTCAATGACCTGGTTCAATGCTTGCCGTCCGGCATTACGATCAATCGCAATTGGCCTTAATGAGGCCAGCCCCCAACCAAAAAAAGGAATCCATAATAATTCTCTTTTCAGCACCCAGACCTGTGCAGGAAAAACTGCCTGCAACGCCAGTGTTTCCCAGGCCGATTGATGTTTACAGAGAATAACGCAAGGCTGGTCAGGAATATTTTCTTGCCCTTCGATCTCCAGTTTTAAACCGCAAACAACCTTCAACAACCAGATATTCATCACCGCCCAGCGGCTGACAACCCAGTAACGTTGTTTAAATGGCAAAGGCCAGACAATGATCGCGAGAACAGAAAAAATAACCGCTGTTAACGCATAAATCGTCAGAAAAAGAAAAGAACGTAACGCCTGCATCAGGCAACCACTTCCAGCAGCGCATCAACCACTGCGGCCAGATCGTCATACACCGGTACGCCTTTGGGAATACCTTTTTTCAATGTGCTTTCACCTTTTCCGGTGCGTACCAGAACCGGCTTAGCACCAGCAGATTGTGCCGCTTGAATATCACGTAACGAATCGCCGACAGCAACGACATTTTCTAGGCTGAGCCGCAAACGACTGGCAAGCTCCCGGAAAGCGGCATCTTTAGGTTTACGGCAATCACATTTATCGTCCGGCCCATGCGGACAAAAGAAAATGGCTTCAATTTTACCGCCGACCTGTGCCAGCATTCGATGCATTTTGCTATGAATACGATTAAGTGTTTCCACATCCAGCAGACCTCTAGCGATACCGGACTGATTGGTAATCACCACCACTTTGTAACCTGCATAATTCAATCGCGCGATGGCTTCCAGACTGCCTTCTATCGGCTCCCATTCTGCCGGTGATTTAATAAAATCATCCGAATCATGGTTAATCACGCCATCACGATCAAGAATTATAAGTGACATAGCTGCGTCCTAACTTTGTAATCGGGAAATATCCGCCACCCCAAGAAACAAGGTTCGGGTCTGATTCAGTAACGCTAACCGGTTATGACGGACCGCTTCATCATCAGCCATCACCATCACTTGGTCAAAAAAGGCATCAATACTGTCTCGCATATCGGCCAGTCGACGTAAAACCCCAGTGTAATCAGACTGTTGCATCAGCGGTACCACATCCGCAGTAACCTGCTCAAGCGCGGATGTGGTACCGC
>CANRLD010000030.1 GCA_947631375.1 uncultured Methylophaga sp.
GCTTGTATACCAAAGAGGCCATCCCATAACGGGGTGGCCTCTTTTTTTTATGCACGGGGGCTTTACTAAAACGAAGACCAGCTTCCCCGCAAAGACGGAGGATATCCGTCAGCGCGGGTAGTAAATGCTAGGATTGCATTGCCAACCAATCGTCATCAGAGCCGTCATTGACATCATCAAACAGATAGGTTGATAAGTAACGTTCGCCGGTATCAGGCAACATCGCCAGGAGCACGCTGCCTTTGGCCGCCTTTTCAGCAACTTTTATCGCTGCAGCAAGTGTTCCACCTGAAGAGAGGCCGCAGAAGATGCCTTCTTCTCTGGCAAGGCGTAGCGCCCAGTTTTTTGACTCTTCGTCAGTTACCGACACTAGGCTATCGTAAACATCACGGTTTAAAACTTCTGGAATAAAGTCTGGCGTCCATCCTTGTACTTTATGTGGCTGCCAGTCGTTGCCGGCGAGCATTGCTGCAGTTTCAGGCTCAGCAGCAATAATATTAATATCCGGGCGAGCAAGCTTGAGCATTTCTCCTGTTCCGGTCAAGGTACCACCAGTGCCCCAGCCTGACACCCAGTAGTCCAGACGTTTTCCTGCAAAATCACTCAGGATTTCGGGGCCTGTGGTATTGCGGTGGTAAGCGGGATTGGCAGGGTTTTCAAATTGTCTGGCAAGAAACCAGCCGTGTTTTTCTGCTAATTGCTCTGCTTTTTTGACCATGCCGGTGCCTTTTTCTGCAGCGGGGGTCAGGATAACTTTGGCACCTAATGCGCGCATAATCTTGCGGCGCTCAATGGAAAAGGTTTCAACCATGGTCGCGACGAATGGGTAGCCTTTTGCAGCACAAACCATGGCCAAAGCGATGCCGGTGTTACCTGAAGTCGCTTCAACAACGGTTTGTCCGGGCTTTAGCACTCCCCGCTTTTCGGCATCCTCAATAACGGCAAATGCGAGACGATCTTTGACGGAAGCCATTGGGTTGAAAGCCTCAATCTTGACGTACATTTCAACGTGTTCAGGTGCAATCTTGTTAAGGCGTATGATGGGAGTGTTGCCGATGGTGTCGAGAATGCTGTTGTAAATCATAATTGCTCTGTCAGTTTGATTAGAAAACCAAAGCTTACACTAAATCGCCAAGGTAAAAAATTGTCGGGCAGCCTCGTCGGACAGGACAGTAGTTATCGCTGTGCTCTCTGGTTCAGGGTTGAGAACAGCGCAGACCTGTTTCTCTATTGAGCAACAGACTTCACCTTTACACCAGATTGAGAAATGCATATCCCCTTAGTAGTCAGAAGCAGTGACTGAGCTTTGAGTTTATAGCCGGAAACTATCAGTTCTGTGATAGCGATGGGAAATCTGCCAACAATATGGCGCTGATTATTTGAGTGTGTTGCTAGGCGGCACCTGAAGCCAGATAAAACCGATCAGAAAGGCACTGATGGCGATTAACGCAGCAAAAATGAAAGTCATCGTTGGGCCAGGTGACAGCCATAGGTAACCGCTAAGCAGACTGCCTATCGCGCCGCCTGCGCCAAAGCTTATACTGCTGTACAGTGCTTGTCCGCGACCTTGATTACGCCCTGTAAAATGCAAATGTACCCAGGCGATCGCTGCAGCATGATAGGCACCGTAGCTGGCTGCATGTAATGACTGTGCGATCACAAGAATCGGCAGTTGTTCAGCAAAAAAAGCAATCAGCAGCCAACGTAAGGCGGTGAGAAGCAGGCTGGCCAGTAATACCTTGCGAATACCAAAGCGAGGTAACCAACGGTGCATCAGCAGAAAAACCATCATTTCAGCGACAACACCCAATGCCCATAATTGACCAATCAGCGTACGATCATAACCATAGGTTTCGAGATAAATGCTGTAAAAGGTGTAGTAGGGGCCATGACTGGCCAGCATTAAAAAACAAATAGCCAGAAATGCCTGTACAGAAGGCTGCTTAAGCAGCTGTTTTATCGGAATATGATTGAGACTAAGATGACGGCTGGCTGATTCGGGCACCAGCAAGCTGGCGAGCCAGATGCCACCGATGGAAAGCATCAGGGCATACGGCACGATAGCGGCGTCATATTTGTCCAGTAACCAGCCGAGTGCCATTACCACGAAAATAAAGCCAATCGATCCCCAAACGCGGATTTTGCTGTAATGATGGCTGTGCTCTCCTAAGTGTTGTAGCGTGGTGACTTCAAATTGCGGGAGAGAAGCATTCCAGAAAAAGCTGAAGACCATCAATACAATTGCTACCCAGAGATAGCTTTGCGAGATAAAAATTCCCGAGAACGCCACCAGACTGAGCAAGCTGGCGAAGCGAACAATGCGCAGGCGCTGACCACGATGATCAGCGATCCAGCCCCACACATTCGGCGCGATAATACGGGTGGCCAGCAAAATGGCTGTTAACTCACCAATTTGTCGTGCGTTGAAACCTTCCCATTGCAGATACAGGCTCCAATAGGGTACAAAAATACCCAACGTAGCGAAGTAAAACAGATAAAAGCTTGATAACCGCCAGTATGGAATACCAGAAAAAGGCACCAATTATGTTGACTAGGCTTGTGCCGGGATAACCGGTGTATCAGTGGCCACATCCATATTCTGCGCCCGATGGCGTAATACATGATCCATCAATACCAGTGCCAGCATGGCTTCAGCAATGGGGGTGGCACGAATGCCGACGCACGGATCATGGCGGCCATGGGTCACCACTTCTATTGGTTGGCCAGACGTATTGATACTGCGTCCGGGAAGCCGAAGACTGGAAGTAGGTTTTAAGGCGATGCTGACCAGTATATCCTGACCGCTGGAGATTCCGCCCAAGGTGCCGCCGGCATGATTGCTGAGAAATCCTTCGGGTGTTATTTCGTCACGATGTTCAGTACCTTTCTGGGTAACGGAGGCAAAACCGGCACCAATCTCGACGCCTTTAACCGCATTGATACTCATCATCGCGTGGGCGATATCAGCATCAAGTCGATCAAAAACAGGTTCACCCAAACCAGGGGGAACATTGCGGGCTATAACATTGACACGGGCGCCGATGGAGTTACCTTCCTTACGCAGGGCATCCATATACTGTTCCAGCTGGGCCTCCTTCTGCGGATCGGGATTGAAAAAAGCACTTTTCCCAATATGTTGCCAATCAAGGTTTTCGATGGTGATAGGGCCAAGCTGGCTTAAGTAACCCTGAATTTCAATACCATAACGTTGTTTGAGGTATTTTTTGGCAATTCCAGCCGCTGCAACGCGCATCGCTGTTTCACGTGCAGAAGAGCGGCCGCCACCCCGGTAATCACGAAAGCCATATTTATGATGATAGGCATAATCGGCATGTGCGGGACGAAACTGTTCCGCGATATTGCTGTAATCCTTGGAGCGTTGATCAACATTTTCAATTAGCAGACCAATAGGTGTTCCAGTGGTTTTACCGTCAAACACACCTGAAAGAATTTTGACCTGATCTGGTTCTCGTCGCTGCGTTTCGTGACGACTTTTCCCGGGACGCCGCCGATCCAGATCGCCTTGTAGATCGGCTTCGGACAGGGCCAGGCCTGGAGGACAGCCATCAATAATGCAGCCTAAGGCTGTGCCATGGCTTTCGCCAAAGGTGGTGATGGTGAAAAGTTTTCCGAAACTGTTGCCCGACATAAAAATAATCCGAGTTAAACAAGAAATAGGGTCGCCAAACCAAGAAAGGTCATAAAGCCAACCACATCAGTAATGGTTATCAGTAGCACGCTACCGGATAAAGCGGGGTCGATACCCATTCGCTTCAAGCTTAAAGGAATAAGCACCCCAACGATTGCCGCCGTCATCATGTTAATAATAATGGCAATGCCGATTATGGTACCGAGAAACAGACTGTCAAACCATAGGTAAGTCACAAAGGCGATGGCAAAGGCCCAAATCAGTCCATTGGCAACACCGATCAAAAACTCCTTGCGGAGTAACCAGCGTTGGTTTTTATCGTTCAGTTGGTCGAGGGCGATGGAGCGAACCACTAATGTCAATGTCTGGCTGCCAGCAATGCCGCCCATGCTGGCGACAACGGGCATCAGTATGGCTAATGCAACGAGTTGCTCAATGGTGGCATCAAACAGGCCAATGACTGATGCTACCAGAAACGCCATTAACAGATTAAGTCCCAGCCAGACCGAGCGGCGATGTACGCTTTTTTTGACTGGTGCAAAGGTATCTTCATCTTCACTCAGCCCTGCCATGCTTAACAGCGAGTGATCGGCCTCATCCCTGATGACATCAACCACGTCATCAATGGTAATCCGTCCGAGTAGACGATTCTCTTTATCCACCACCGGTGCGGAAATCAGATCATGCTTTTCAAAGCGGCGCGCGACATCACGATCTGGCATATTCGCCGGAATCGGCTCAATCTGATGCGACATCGCCTCGCGAACGGTAAGTGAGCGGCTACGACTGACAACTTGAGATAGACGTAACGTGCCAAGATATTTGTCTTTGTGATCGACCACATACAGGCTGTCAGTGTTTTCCGGTAATTCCCCGTACATACGCAAATAACGCAGCACTACTTCCAGGGTAATATCCGCGCGCACCGTGACCACATCAGTGTTCATTAAGCCACCGGCAGTATCTTCTTCATACGCCAGAATGGCTTCTATACGGCGGCGGCGTTGCGAGTCCATCGCTCGCAGCACCTCTTGCATCACGTGACCGGGCAAGTCTTGCAGAATGTCAACTACGTCATCTGTTTCCAGATCTTCGGTCGCGTTCAGTAAATCGGCGATATCCATACCGGTCATCAGATCAGTACGTACATCTTCACCAATATACGAAAGTACTTCACCGCGTAAATCCGGACTGATAATCGGCCAGCAGACTTTTCGTTCTGTCGGTGGCAGTGATTCCAATAAATGTGCTGTTTCTGCAGGGTGCAGGCTTGCCAGCAAGCGACGCATTCTGACAAACCGCCCGCTTTGCAACGCTTCAGAAAACGCCTTCAATGATTGATTGAGGCTGTGATTGTGGTCCCGTTTTGACATATCCGGTCCAGATGGTATCGGTTTATTGGAGGCCCGTCATTTTAGCCTGCATCGGTTGATGCAGGGTAGCGCTAAATCGCCTAATGATGGATTGGAGCGTTAATTTGCTCAAGCAACATGTCGGCCTCGAGCGCGTCGGATACCTGCATAATGTCGAGTGTATTTTCAGGCAGTAGTGATAGATCCGTTTCGTTAATGATTTGTTTAATTTCCAGCAAAGCGTTGGGGTGCATGCTGAACGATTCCAGGCCCATCGCCAGCAGCAAACGGGTGTAGCGTGGATCGCCGGCCATTTCGCCACACATTGAAACAGGAACATGATGTTTTCTGCCAGCTTCCAGCGTCATGTGGATAAGCCGTAATACGGCCGGATGAAGTGGATCATAAAGATAGTTAACCGTGTCATCAATACGGTCTATGGCCAGCGTATATTGAATGAGATCATTGGTACCAATAGACAGAAAATCCACATGACGGGCAAACATTTCAGCGCATACTGCGCTTGCTGGTATTTCGATCATTGCGCCGACCTCTATTTGACGGTCGTACTCCAGTGATTCCTTATCCAGTTCCAACTTGCATTGTTCCAGCAGATTTCTGGCCTGTAGCAGCTCATGCATGCTGGAGATCATTGGGAACATGATTTTTATTTTCCCGTAGGCGGATGCCCGCAAGATCGCCCGTAATTGGGTGCGAAACATCGTAGGCTGAGTGAGGCACAAGCGAATAGCCCGGAGTCCCAATGCGGGGTTGGTTACCACGGTTTGTGTCTGATGACGACCACCATCGACGGTTTTATCCGCCCCTAAATCAAAGGTGCGAATAGTAACGGGCTGGTTGTTCATGCCTTCTACTACGTCACGATAGGCAGCCAGTTGTTCTTCTTCCTCCGGTGGTGTTAGCCGGTTCATATAGAGAAATTCGGTACGATATAAACCAATACCTTGTGCGCCGGCGTTGCTAATGGTTGGCACATCTTCAGGCAGCTCGGCATTGGCGAGCAGGGTAATGGTCTTGCCATCGCGGGTGCGGGTTGGCTGGGATTTATAGCGGCTTAACGATGAAATGTGTTCATCAAAGGCAACTCGCCGCTGTTGATATTCTTTGAGCGTAATGTCGTCGGCATTTGCAATCACAATACCAATTTCACCATCAACGATCAGTGGTTCATTATCCTGCACATAACGACGTACAGAATCGACACCAACTATCGCTGGAATACCCAGACTGCGCGCCAGGATAGTGGTGTGTGAGGTGGCGCCACCATGTTCGGTAATAAACGCGACAATCCCCTGATGCTGCATTAGTACAGTGTCAGCAGGTGTCAGATCTTCTGCAATAACGATATGGCCCTTGAGACGGCCATCGGCAATTTCATGATCAGCGACAGTTTGATCAGCCAGAATACGGTGGACGCGGTTGACCACGTGATTCACATCATCACGACGTGTCCGCAGGTAGGGATCATCCATTTCATTGAATACACTGATCAAGGCGTCACGCTGCAATTGCAGTGCCCATTCCGCATTGCAACGGCGCTGACGAATCATGTCGACAGGGACCTTGGTAAGAGATGAATCATTGAGCATTAAAATATGCGTATCAATGAAAGAGGTCACATCATCTGGTGCATTGGCTGGAATGTGATTACGAATCGACTTCAGTTGTTGCTTGGCCTGATCAATCGCATCCAGCAGGCGTTCTACTTCCTGTTCAATTGAAAATGCCGGGATAAGGTACTCGCGAACATCCGGCTGGTTATGAAACAGGATATGCGCACGACCGATAGCAATGCCCCGTGAAACTCCGATCCCCTGGAGTTCTAGTGTCATTGACCCTCTCCGAAGTAGTCAGCAATCAAATGCTCAATAGCTTGCAATGCCGCGTCAGCATCGTCACCTTCAGCGGTTACACGGATATTGGTTCCTTTGGCGGCGGCCAGCATCATCACACCCATAATGCTTTTACCATTCACTTCACGGCTGTCACGTGAGACATGGATAGTGGCGTTAAACTCGGAAGCCGTCATTACAAACTTGGCCGCTGCCCGAGCATGCAGTCCGAGTTTATTGATAATAGTGAATGTTTGTTCTTTCATGGGCGATATCCTGAGTGATGACAGCGAACAATGCCCTCTTGGCCACCACTAATAGCTTTATTTTCAAGTTCGTCAAGACTTAACGTCGGGTAGTTTAAAACGCGTATTAACATGGGAAGATTCAGGCCGGAGACGATGCGGATGTCGTCACGATCTGACACGGCACAGGCAATATTGCTGGGCGTTGAGCCAAACATATCGGTCAGAATTAAAATACCATTTCCTTGATCCAGACCGAGCAGCTCACCATTCAACTGTTTACGAATGGCATCGGGGTTATCTTTTACTTCGATTGAAATAACTTTGGTTGGTAACGGACAACAAGACAACATCTGTTTGGCTGTGTTGATTAATTCAGTGCCAATATGGTTGTGCGATACGATTAAAATACCTACGGTCATTTGGGGTCTCTTGCTCACCGGCAAAAAATGCGCCTGGACGGCTGATTTATCGCCAACGAATTTAATAGATATCGGGTGTTTAGGCAAATAAAAATGTCTAAAAAGCCATTTGCTGTTGCTGCCAGTCGGTCAGCTTTTCCAGACTACCGGCATGTGTGTTAATCAAGCTGAGTAGTATATCAATACGGGTTTTCAGGGTCGCCGGATTATTCGGTGACAGGCAGATGTGTGGTATTGAATAGCCCAGAATTTGTTTGCGGGTAAACGGTGAGGCAAGTGTGATGTTGTTGTGATGCTCCGAGCGGATCTCTATACAGATATCCACAATCGCAGAAGGCTGGCAGCTGCTATTGCCAAACAATTGGCGGACATCGAGTAGCCCAAGTTCACGAGTATGCAGCAAATTTGCCAGCGGAGCTGGACAATGCGCAATCAGCTGATTGTTTTCAAGGGTAAAGTCAACGATGTCATCAGCAATCAGTACGGCCCCATGTTGTAGCAGTTCGAGTGCCAGACTGCTTTTCCCAATGCCGGCCTCACCACAGACCAAGATGCCTTTGTCTTGATAGCGCACCATGACGCCATGTCGACTGTCACTGTTGGTTACCGGTATTGAGTGCAAAGTTATTCGTTATCGAAGGAAAGCAACAATTCAAAAATAGCATCTGCATCAGCAGCCTGACGAATGCGAGTGCAGACATCTTCATCACTAAACAGGGTGACCAGACGGGAAAGGTGTTGCAGATGATGTTCAGTATCGTCTTCAGGAACCAGTAAGCCAAAGGCAATATCCACAGGCTGACCATCTGCTGATTCAAACTCGATCGGTGTTTCCAGTGTCAGCATGGCAGCGACCGTATGTGTGAGATCCGGGACACGGGCGTGAGGAACAGCCACGCCCTTGCCCAGACCCGTACTACCCAAACGTTCACGCTCGAGCAGAACCTGGAAGATTTTTTCAGCAGATGCTGCACTGGTATTACTTGCCAGCATGTGGCTGAGATTTTCGATCACCCGTTTTTTACTGGTGGCTTCATCGTGAAAACTGATGTTACCCGCATTGACGAGTAGTGCAGCAATAAGCATGAAAAATTCCGGTCCTTAACTTGTTGCGTTATGTTTTAGTTGAGCGCCATCGGCCTGACGATGGCTGGTAATTTTATCTTTGTGTTTCATAATTTGTCGATCCAGTTTGGCAACCAGATTTTCAATAGCAGTGTACATGTTTTCCTGCTCATCAGAAGCGAATAACTCGGCACCACTGACATGAACGGTCGCATCTGCTCTTTGTCGCAGCTTTTCTACCGAAAGCACCACGTGGACATTGGTCATGTGATCAAAGTGGCGGGTCAGTTTTTCGAATTTTTTATTGACATGATCTCGCAGGCTGTCAGTAATTTCGATACGTTGTCCGCTTAAATTTAATTGCATAATGCATCACTCCAGTTGGTGGACAAAATGCTGGCTATTACACCAGCCGCTTACGCTCGTTTGAGGGTGCTATTGCCAGTGTCTCGCGGTACTTGGCTATGGTACGGCGAGCGACATTAATACCCTGTTCACCCAGAATATCAGCGATTTTGCTGTCGCTGAGTGGTTTTCTTGGATTCTCTGCTGCAACTAGTTTTTTGATGATTGCACGGATAGCTGTTGCTGAACATTCTCCACCACTTTCTGTGCTGACGTGGCTGGAGAAAAAGTATTTCAGCTCAAATATACCGCGAGGTGTATGCAAGTATTTACGCGTAGTAACGCGGGAAATCGTGGACTCGTGCATCTCGACAGTCTCAGCGATATCCGCGAGTACCAGAGGTTTCATGGCTTCCTCACCGTACTCCAGAAAGTCACGTTGGCGATCCACGATGGCTGCCGTTACTTTTAACAATGTTTCATTCCGACTTTGCAGGCTTTTGAGAAACCAGCGCGCTTCCTGCAGATTCGTTTTCAGATAGGTATTTTCCACACTGCTGTCTGCCCGGTTAATTAACGCAGCGTAGTGCTCTGCAATCTGTAATCTGGGTGCATTGTCGGGGTTGAGCGACAGTTGCCATTTGCCATTTAGTTTCATTACATAAACATCCGGTACGATGTATTCAGTGGTGTCACTTTGGATACTACTGCCGGGGCGAGGATTAAGCAATTGGATCGAGCGAACCAGATCGGTTAATTCGTCATCACTGACTTTAAGCGCACGTTTTATCTGTGCGTAATCCCGTTTGGCCAGGGTGTCGAGGTGTTTATCAATCAGCTCTGTAAGCAAATCAACATGGTTTAAGGCGACGGTCGATTCATAGAGGCGTAACTGGATCAGCAGGCATTCACGTAAGTCCCGTGCGCCGACACCGACAGGATCAAAGTGATGGATACGTTGTAATACCGTTTCGATTTCATCCAGCTCGACTTCTGCGAATTCCTCTCCCAGGCTTTGCTGAATTTCTTCCAGCGTAACCTTCAGATAGCCATCATCTTCGATGGAGTCAATGATGGTGGTGGCAATAGCCAGTTCGGTGTCAGTAAAGCGGGTGAGCTGCATCTGCCAAATGAGATGCTGTTGTAAACTGTCGCTGCTGTCATCCTGATTGTCGCGCTCAAAGTCATTATCAGCCGATGCACCAGGGCTACCAAAATTTGATGATGTGTCGAACGTATCTTCCCACTTACTGTCGACCGGCAAATCCTCAGGAATATCGCTATTTTCCAACTCGCTGATTTCACGGCTGCCACTCTCTTCATTGCGTCGAACGATAGCTGGATCGTTGTATTCGTAATCTTCCTCAATTTCCAGTAGCGGGTTGGTTTCCAACGCTTCCTGGATTTCTGTCTGTAACTCAAGGGAAGAGAGTTGAAGCAAGCGAATAGCCTGTTGCAACTGGGGAGTCATCGACAGGCTTTGGCCTATGCGTAGCTGTAATGAGGGTTTCACTTATCTGTTTTGAGTAAAGTTGTGTCCATGGCTTTATGTTACCCCAATCTTCTTGCAGTTGCCTACACATGCCCTGTTGTTAATCAAAATAGTCCAAGGTGAAGCCCCGCGGTGTCTTGAGAACCATTGCAAAACAGGCGCCCAACCTGCTGAACGGAGGTTTCACGGTCACTTTTAGCTGTTGTTAGCGAAGCAGTCCCAGCCGCTCACATACTGTTAATACGGGCTGGGTTTTATTCATCGAGTAAAAGTGCAGGCCGGGTACATTAAGCTTGATAAGTTTTTCAGTAAAGTCAGTCAAATAATCCGTAGTAAATGCCTGCATGGAGACGGAATCGTCATAAAACGCTTCCAGCCGTTTTGTTAGCCAGCGAGGAATTTCGGCCCCGCAGCTTGCTGAAAAACGTGCCAGTTGTGTGTAGTTATTGATCGGCATAATGCCCGGCACAATGGGAATAGTAATGCCTATTTGCTGGCAGCGATCCATAAAATACAGATAAGAATCAATGTTATAGAAGTATTGAGTAATTGCGCTGTCAGCGCCGGCATCCACTTTGCGCTTGAAATTCTCCAAATCAACATCAGCGTTCTGCGCTTGCGGATGCACTTCTGGATAGGCGGCAACTTCAATCGTAAAGTGATCGCCGGTTTCCTGACGAATAAACTCAACCAGCTCATTGGCATAACGAAACTCACCATGATCGCGCATACCAGAAGGCAGATCGCCTCTTAACGCTACAACGCGTGAAATATCATTGTCGATGTAGGTTTGCAGAATAGTGCGAATGCGTTGTCTGGATGAGCCGACGCAGGATAAATGTGGTGCAGCATGGATACCGGTTTTATTGGCCTGTTGCTGAATCGCCACAACGGCTTCAAGGGTATTGTCCTGCGTCGAACCACCGGCACCAAAGGTGACGGAATAAAACTCTGGCCGTAATACTGCCAACTCTTGTTGAACTAACAGCAGGTTTTGTGCGCCTTTTTCCGTTTTGGGCGGAAAAAACTCGCAGCTGATAACAGGTTGTCTGGACATGGTGGATAGCTTCAAGGTTAAAAAGTAATAGGGCTAACGAAGAAAGTTAGCCCTATTATTAAGTTTAGTAACGGTAGTGATCCGGTTTATAAGGACCTTGTAAATCCAGGCCGAGATAAGCTGCCTGCTCAGCGTTGAGTTCGGTCAAGTTGGCACCGATACGGCCTAAATGAAGCCGGGCAACCTTTTCATCCAGTTGTTTTGGCAACACATACAATTTGTTTTCATAGTTCTGATGGTTATGCCAAAGCTCAATTTGCGCCATCACCTGATTAGTGAACGAGGCGGACATCACGAAGCTGGGATGACCGGTGGCGCAACCGAGATTGACCAAACGACCTTCGGCCAGCAGGATAATGCGCTTGCCATCGGGGAAGATGACGTGATCTACCTGTGGTTTAATATTTTCCCATTCATACTGACGCAATGAAGCAACATCAATTTCATTATCAAAGTGGCCGATATTGCAAACAATCGCTTCATTTTTCATTGCCTGCATATGAGCGTGATTGATGACGTTGATGTTACCGGTGGCCGTGACAAAAATATCTGCACGATCAGCTACTTCATCCATGGTAACAATACGATAGCCTTCCATCGCGGCCTGTAAGGCACAAATTGGATCAATTTCCGTCACCATGACTGTCGCGCCCATGCCACGAAAGGCTTGCGCACAGCCTTTACCGACATCGCCATAACCCAGCACCACGCAGATTTTACCGGCAATCATGACATCGGTCGCCCGTTTGATGCCATCCAGTAATGATTCACGACAGCCATACAGGTTATCAAACTTGGATTTGGTCACTGAGTCATTGACGTTGATCGCCGGGACTTTCAGGGTACCTGCTTTCACCATTTCACTGAGCCGATGTACGCCGGTAGTGGTTTCCTCAGACAGGCCTTTAACGTCTGCCAATAATTCGGGGTAATCCTGGTGCATCATCGTGGTGAGATCGCCACCATCATCCAGAATCATATTAGGCCGCCAGCCATCGGGACCCATAATGGTCTGACGGATGCACCAGACAGCTTCTTCCTCGGTTTCACCTTTCCAGGCAAATACCGGAATCCCCTGATCGGCAATTGCCGCTGCCGCATGATCTTGTGTGGAGAAAATATTGCAGGAAGACCAGCGGACTTCAGCGCCGAGTTCGATCAGCGTCTCGATCAGTACAGCTGTCTGGATAGTCATGTGCAGGCAGCCAGCGATGCGGGCACCTTTTAATGGCGATTGACCTTTATATTCTTCGCGCAAAGCCATCAGGCCAGGCATTTCACTTTCGGCGATTTTTATTTCCTGATGTCCCCATTTTGCGAGGCTTATATCGGCAATTTTGTAATCGGGCGTTACGTTTTCTACTGCGGAGTGCATGATAAGTTCCTGTAATTAATTGATTTTGGCTGCTTCACGCAGAATTGGCGCGAGATCGGTTCGCTCCCAGCTAAAGTCAGCATCTTCTCGTCCGAAGTGACCGTAAGCGGCTGTTTTTTGATAGATAGGTCGCACCAGATCCAGCATGTTAATGAGGCCGATGGGGCGTAAATCAAAATGTTCACGAACCAGTGCAACAAGTTTGTCTTCTGGCAGTTTTCCGGTGCCAAAAGTCTCAACACTGATCGAGGTAGGCTGTGCCACGCCAATTGCGTAGGACACCTGAATTTCACAACGGTCAGCCAATCCGGCTGCCACAATATTCTTTGCAACGTAGCGACCTGCATAGGCGGCGCTGCGATCCACTTTTGAGGGATCTTTGCCGGAGAAGGCACCACCACCATGACGCGCCATACCGCCATAGGTATCAACAATGATTTTGCGGCCGGTCAGCCCGCAGTCACCTACAGGACCGCCAATCACAAAGTTTCCAGTCGGATTGATATGGTAGCTGGTGTTTTTGTTCAACCATTCTGCCGGTAATGTTTTTTTGATGATAAGCTCCATCACGGCTTCTTTCAGATCGGCTTGGCTGATTTCCGGGTTATGTTGTGTTGACAGGACGACGGCATCAATACCAATGGGCTGGCCATCTTCATAAACAAAAGTTATCTGGCTCTTCGCATCCGGCCGCAACC
>CANRLD010000031.1 GCA_947631375.1 uncultured Methylophaga sp.
CGGTGCGGCAATCATGGTGACCAGATAACCAACGATCTCATCCCAGACAACTGCTGAAGGATCATCTTGTTGCAGCCAGTCAACCGCCTGCTGGCAAATCCAGATCCCGGCAATAAACGCCACGAAGGTAATCAATAAATATACTGGCAAGCTGACATCCTGCAGCAGCCAATAAAGTGGTAATGCCACAACAGTGCCCATCGTACCGGGCGCTTTTGGGGCTAATCCGGCGCCAAAACCATACGCCAGAAAACACACTGGTTTTTTCAGCAACATCCGTAAGGTCACTTTATGAGGAGAAGTGGTCATAACCCGCCTTGATAGCAGAAAATCTCTGCCGATTTCCCTGTGCATCCCGATAATAAATACCTGTTTCTGCGTTAACTTCCCCGATAATATGGATCATTCCAGGAAATTGCTGGCTGAGCTCGTCCACATTTTCAGCGCTGGCAGTAAAACATAATTCATAATCCTCGCCGCCGGTTAATGCCAGTTGATTGGCCAATGGTAATGGCAACTTACGCAAGCTGTCAGACAACGGCAAAGCCGCCAGGTTGATGCAGGCACCTTTGTTACTGGCATTAAGAATATGCTGTAAATCGGCCAGCAAGCCATCCGATATATCAATCGCTGCATGTGCTTTTCCGACTAATTGCTGACCGATATGATTGCGCGGAGTCGGCATTTCCAGCCGCTGAACTAAGTATTGCTGATCGGCAGCTGACAGCACGGCTTCATTCAGCTGGCCCAGTTTGTACTGTAAACCCGCCGCGGCATCGCCAAGAAAACCGGTAACACAAATCAGATCGGCCGCTTTAGCCGCATTGCGTCTGAGGAATTTCCCCGCAGCAACATGCCCATGCACTTGAATAGTAACTGTCAGCGGACCACGTGTTGTATCCCCGCCCACTAATGCTATCTGATGTTGCCTGGCCATATCTGCCAGACCAGCTGAAAACGCTTGCAGCCACTCGTGCTGGATGTCAGGAAGACTCAGCGCCAGAGTAAACCAGGCAGGTTCTGCCCCCATTGCCGCCAAATCACTGAGATTAACTGCCAGCGCCTTAACACCTAAACGATACGGATCGACATCGGCAAAAAAATGCACGTCCTGCACCAGCGTATCGATCGAAACCGCTGTTAGTTTATTGTCAGGTGTCTGCAATACCGCACAGTCATCGCCAACCCCCACGATCACATCCTCACGCTCGACCATGAAGTTGCTGAAGTAGCGCTGTATTAACGAAAACTCGGAGGACTCATTCATAACAAAGCCACGTCTGGCTCAAGACCGAACATCAACGTTGTTTATTCTTCTGGCGTGCTGCTTTGGCTGCCTGATATTCCACTTGCCGCAAGCGGGCGCCCATTTTATCGAGAACGCCATTGACGTATTTGTGTCCCTGCTCTCCGCCAAAGGATTTGGCAAGCTCGACGGCTTCATTTAATACGACACGGTATGGGATATCAGGACGATGAAGATATTCAAAAACAGCTATCCGTAACACCGACACTTCGACCGGATCCACAGCAGATAAACGGCGATCCACCGCGTGCGTCAACTCCGCATCAATCGTATCGATTTCTTTGGTGACGCCTTCTACCAATAGCTGAAAATAGTTTTTATCGATTTTATTGGCGTACTCCCCCATGACAAAATCCATGGTGTCTTTTTCAGGGGGCTGATTATTAACCAGTGCTTGATAAAGCGCCTGTACAGCAGCACGTCTGGCTTGAGTGCGAGGTAATCCACCAGCCATTTAGTTGGCAGCCTTGATTTGGCGCAACACATTCACCATTTCGATCGTGCTCATCGCCGCTTCAGCACCTTTATTGCCAGCTTTGGTTCCGGCACGTTCAATTGCTTGTTCAATGGTATCCACCGTCAATACCCCAAAAGCAATTGGCAGATCCAACTGTAACGTCAGCTGCCCCAGACCTTTGGAACATTCACCAGCGACATACTCAAAATGTGGCGTACCACCACGAATTACCGCTCCTAGGGCAATAATGGCATCGTACTTGCCGGTTTTACCCATGCATTGCACTGCTAACGGAATCTCGACGGCACCGGGAACACGAGCGATTTCAATATCTTTTTCTACCGCGCCATGACGTAATAACGTATCGACCGCGCCAGCAATCAGATTATCAACAATGAAATCATTAAAGCGGCCTGCAACGATGCCAACCCGTATGTCTTTTGCGGAAAAGTCACCAGAAAAGGTTTTGATATTACTCATATTTCAGCTATGCCCAGTCAAAGAAAGACAGATATTGTACTGTGTTTAAAAATGAATGCCTAACCGTCAATTACAATTACAGTCAGCGCTGCTTTTCAGCTGTAATACCCGACAACATAGCTGCATCAGAATTTACCACCGTCCATTGATAAGGGGTTTGATCAATACGCAACGCAGTCAGCTGATCGCCCCAAACCGCGCCACTATCAAGCGAAAAAGTATTGCCGTATTGTCCGGTTCCTAACTGTGACCAGTGACCAAACACAATCCTGTCATCGGCGCTAATACGATCCGGCATTAAAAACCACGGTATCTGCCCAGCTGGTGAGTCTTTGGGAGCACCTTTAAACTTCAGCGCCAGACCACCGTCTTCATAGCAATAGCGTAAACGGGTGAAACAGTTGGTAATAAAGCGCAACCGATCCCAGCCGCTAAGGGCTGGTGACCATCGTTTGGGTTTATTGCCATACATATGTTTGAAAAACTCACGCCAGTTATCTGACTGCAGTACAGCTTCTACCTCCGAAGCCAGCGATAATGCTTCCTCAATACTCCATTCTGGTGGCAAGCCCGCATGCACCATCGAAAACTGCAATGCACTGTCATGGTAAAACAAGGGTTGATTACGCAGCCAATACACCAGCTCTTCTTGATCTGCCGCCGTCAACACCGGCTCAATGGTATCCAGCTGATGACGATGTTCACCAATACCAGCAGCTTGTGCCAGCATATGCAGATCGTGGTTTCCCAGTACCACTTTTGCGCTGTCCTCACCAAGTTCACGAATAAATCGCAAGGTAGCCAATGATTTTGGGCCGCGATTTACTATGTCACCGGCAAACCAGAGCTGATCCTGGCCAGCATCAAACTGGACGGCTTCAAGGAGTCTGATAAGTTCGTCAAAACAGCCTTGAACATCACCAATTGCATAAACAGCCATCGGGTTAACGGCGACGATACAAAGGATCTGGCCTGAGCACCGTGGCCTGATAACTTTCGCTAAATACATCAAATGCCGCCAGCGCCTCGGTCAGACGCTCAGTAGCGGCCAGCTCAAAACTGTTTATGCCGCACTGCGACATATAAAACAGCTGGTCCTGCAAGACATCGCCTTGCGCACGTATTTCGCCTGCGAAATGGTAACGTTCACGTAACAGGCGGGCATACGAATAACAGCGGCCATCGGTAAAAACAGGGAACTGCAGTACGACCAATTGTAAAAATGGTAAATCCGCCACGATATCTTCCAGTGGATCGTTCCCAGACAGGCGAACTCCCAGACTGCCCTCATGCAGGCGTAAGCGATCGTGTTGTTTCTGCCAGCGCGTTATAGAAACGGTAATATTCCCTGTTGCTGGCAGCACTGTTTCATCTTCCAGATGTTGCCAGTCATCAGTCACGATTTGCCGATCTTTAATGATCTTCCGCATAAACGCGCTCCTTGAAGGGCTCAACCCCAATCCGATGCACCGTGGCAAGAAAACTCTCTTCTTCCTGTCGCAGATCACGATAGACATCCAGCAGCTGACTGACGGTGGTAAGCACTTTTTCTTTTGGGATGGCGCGGCCTAAACGCTCGCCAAGTCTGGCATCGGCTTCCGAGCTGCCTCCCAGTGTGAACTGATACCATTCCTCGCCTTTTTTATCGACACCCAAAATACCAATATGCCCTACACTCTGATGCGCACAACCATTCATGCAGCCGGAAAGCTTGATTTTAATATCGCCAAGTTCATGAAGATCATTCGGCTCGTCATACTGTTGAGAAATATCTTTGGATAAAGCGATAGACGAAGCATTGGCTAGACTACAATAATCCAGTCCAGGACAGCAGATAATATCGGTCAGCGTATTGATATTGGGTGTCGCCAGATCTTCGGCATGCAACCGCAACCATAAAGCATACAAATCCGTTTGTTTGACATCGGTATACACCAGATTCTGGGTATGCGTTGAGCGCACTTCACCAAAATTGAACTCATCAGCCAGTTCAGCCACCACTTCCAACTGTTCAGAAGTAATATCCCCTGGTGCCTGCCCCGGTCTTTTCAAGGAAATATAGGCAACACGGTATCCGGGCACTTTATGATCAGCAGTATTCTGCCTGACCCACAAGGCAAACGCCTTATCTTGTTGCAACAAGATGTCATAGTCACTGTCTGAATCTGTGGCATCCAACTGATAGTCTGGTTGGGTAAAAAACTGTTTTACCCGCTCGATTTCCTGATTATCCAGCCGTAATCGGTCACGATTATCTGCCCATTCGTCTTCCACCAATTGACGGATATGGTCAATACCATGCTCACGCACGGTAATTTTAATACGCGCCTTATATTTATTATCTCGACGGCCAAAACGATTGTAGACCCGTAAAATGGCATCTAGATAGGACAACAAGTCCTGCTTCTCCAAAAACGGGCGGATTTGTTCTCCAATAACAGGAGTGCGCCCCAAGCCACCGCCGACCAATACTTCAAAACCAACTTCGCCCTGTTGGTTTTTTACCAGCTGCAAACCAATATCGTGCAGCTTGGTTGCTGCCCGATCTTCGCTGGAACCGATAACAGCAATTTTGAATTTTCGCGGTAAGTAAGCAAATTCGGGATGGAATGTTGACCACTGACGAATAATTTCCGCCCATGGTCGCGGATCTTCAACTTCATTGATATTCACTCCGGCCAGATGATCTGAGGTGGTATTACGAACGCAGTTACCACTGCTCTGGATGGCATGCATCTGCACACTCGCTAACTCAGCGAGAATATCCGGCACATCTTCCAGTTTTGGCCAGTTCATTTGCAGATTCTGCCGGGTAGTGAAATGCACGTACCCTTTATCATAACGACGTGCCAGCTCTGCAATCTTGCGAACCTGGCGAGAAGACAGCATCCCGTAAGGAACCGCAACTCTCAGCATTGGCGCATGTGTTTGAATATACAACCCATTCATTAACCGCAACGGGCGAAACTGGTCTTCAGTTAATTCACCGGCCAGAAAGCGGTTGGTCTGATCGCGAAACTGCGCTACCCGCTGATCAATCATCGCCTGATCGTACGCATCGTATTGATACATTTCAGCTCTCTAGTCAATTTGGAAGGACAGGATATTATAGCGATAGCTGTAGATAACAGGAAATCCAAAAAGCCTGCTTTGATAAAGCTAACAACTTGAAAATCGGTACAAAATCGGCACAACTGTCTATTGATAACGGCACCGACATCGTTAACGACGCCTGAGGATAACGCCACTCCCGAAATGCGTATTCACAGGTGTCACACCGCGTTAAATATGCCATATTAGCGGCATGAAAAAAGCGCAATTACTGGCAGCCATGCAAGCTATCCTGCCCGAACAGTTAATTCTTTCCAGTCAGGAATCCCAAGCACCCTTTGAATGTGATGGATTATCTGCCTATCGGCAGCTGCCTTTACTGACGGTATTGCCAGAAACGATTGAGCAAATACAGGCTGTTTGTAAATTATGCCATCAACATACGATTCCGCTGGTTGCCCGCGGAGCCGGCACTGGCCTCTCTGGCGGCGCATTACCGCATGAACAGGGCGTGTTACTAAGCCTCGCAAAATTTAATCAGATTGTGGCAATAGATCAGCATAACCGCAGCGCCAGAGTGCAGCCTGGGGTTCGCAACCTGGCTATTTCTGAAGCTGTTTCGCACTATGGTCTGTACTATGCCCCTGATCCCTCCTCACAAATTGCCTGCACCATCGGCGGCAATGTGGCAGAAAACTCCGGCGGCGTGCATTGTTTAAAGTACGGCCTGACCGTACATAATATTCTGCAAATCAAGATCGTCACCGCCGCAGGCGAGTTGCTCACTATTGGCACTCAGGCACTGGATAGTCCCGGCTATGATCTGCTCGCCTTGATGACAGGCTCTGAAGGACTACTGGGCATTATTGTCGAAGTCACCGTTAAGTTACTGCCAAAACCGGAACGGGCCCAAGTCATTCTGGCGGCATTTGATGATGTTGCCAAAGCCGGACGAGCCGTGGCAGATATTATCGCTGCCGGCATTATTCCGGCAGGTCTTGAAATGATGGACAAATTAGCCATTCAAGCAGCAGAGGCCTTTGTTCATGCCGGTTATCCATTGACAGCAGAGGCTATTTTACTTTGCGAGATCGATGGCAATAATGAAGAAGTCTCCGAGCACATCATGCAAGTGCATAGCGTGCTGGAAAACAATGATCCCATCAGCTTTGACACTGCCCAGTCCGAACAGCAGCGTCAATTATTCTGGGCGGGACGCAAGGCAGCCTTTCCTGCCGTTGGCCGGATTTCACCGGATTATTACTGCATGGATGGCACTATTCCCAAAGCCCAACTGGCCACGGTATTACAGGAAATCCAGCGTTTATCCGCCCACTATGGCTTGGCCGTTGCCAACGTATTTCATGCCGGCGATGGCAACCTGCACCCACTAATTCTGTATGATGCCAGCCAGCCAGGAGAGTTGCTCAAAGCAGAACATTTCGGTGCGGATATTCTCAAGCTCTGCGTCCAGGTTGGCGGCAGTATTACCGGTGAACATGGTGTAGGTATCGAAAAAATTGACCAGATGTGCACGCAGTTTGCCGCTGACGAACTGGCACAGTTTCATGCAATAAAAGCGGCATTTGATCCTAACGGTATTCTGAATCCGGGCAAGGCCGTGCCAACACTGCACCGCTGTGCTGAACTGGGTGCAATGCATGTGCATCACGGCCAGCTTCCCCACCCACAATTGGAACGTTTCTGATGGCAGATCAGACCCATGTCCTTCAGCAACAGGTTTTGCAGGCTATTGACAACCGGCAGCCGCTGACAATTTCAGCAGGCCAAACTAAAGCCTTTCTGTCACCCGCGCCGACAGGCGACATACTTTCTGTTGCTGATCATCAAGGTATTGTCAGTTATCAACCCACCGAGCTTGTGGTCACCGTACGGGCAGGGACCAAACTACGGGAGTTACAACTGGCGCTGGCCGAGCACAATCAATATCTACCATTTGAACCGCCCCACTTTGGTAACGACGCCACGATTGGCGGCACCATCGCTGCCGGCTTGTCTGGTTCCAGCAGGCCCTTCACCGGCAGTGCCAGAGATTATGTTCTTGGTTGTAAAATCATTAATGGCCGGGGGCAGGTTTTACAGTTCGGCGGTCAGGTGATGAAAAATGTTGCCGGTTATGACGTTTCCCGCTTGATGGTCGGTGCAATGGGCACCCTGGGTGTATTGCTGGAAATCAGCCTGAAGGTGCTGCCGGTTCCAGCCAGCGAGTGTTACTTATCGCAATTTCATACCCCACAGGATGCATTATTGTTAATGCAAACACTGGCCTCACAGAACTTGCCGCTTTCCGGGCTTGGTTATGATGGTGAAGCTGTGCATATTCGGCTGGCTGGCGCGGCGGCAGCTGTCCGCTCCGCGCAACAAAAGCTCGGTGGACAACACCATGATCCTGATATTTTCTGGTCAGCCATCAATGAACAGCAACACCCGTTTTTTGCCGGCGATATACCGTTGTGGCGCATCGCTGTTCCACCAGCGACTGCAGAATTACCTATAACAGGCAAACAGTTAGTTGACTGGGCGGGAGGCTTGCGTTGGGTTAAAACCGACGAAACCTCTGATAATCTGTTCAAACTTGCAGCCCGTCATCATGGTCACGCACAGTTATTTCGCAGTTCCCAAAAAGCAGCGAACCGTCGTCAACCGCTGGCAGATGGCATCAGGCAGCTGCATATTCAACTGAAGCACAGTTTTGATCCGCAGGCGATTTTTAATCGCGGTCAACTCTATTCCGACTTTTAACCATGCAGACAAAACTCGCCCCACATTATGCCAACACAGAACCCGGTATCACTGCCGAGTCGATAATTCGCAGTTGTGTTCATTGCGGATTTTGTAATGCCACTTGCCCGACCTACCAGCTTTTGGGAGACGAGCGTGATGGGCCTCGTGGGCGGATTTATCTGATTAAACAGCTACTGGAAGGCCAGACACCCACAGTGGAAACCCAGACACATCTGGATCGCTGTCTGACATGCCGAGCCTGTGAGTCTACCTGCCCATCGGGGGTGGAATACGCAAAACTGGCAGACATTGGCCGCGCCGAAATCAATAAACAGGTAAAACGTGCGCCAGTTGATCAGCTGATAAGGATGGGCTTATTGCAGTTTGTGCCTTACCCTGCTCGTTTTCAGTATGTATTACGCCTCGCCAATTTCGTTAAACCCTTTCTGCCAGCGCGCCTGCAATCCAAGTTGCCGCCGCTACGCCGCCAAGCCATACCCTTGACGCAACGCACACATTCCCGCTTTATGCTGGTGCTTGCCGGTTGTGTGCAGTCGATAAGCAGCCCCAATACCAACCAGGCCGCGGCCAAGGTGCTGGATATGCTGCAGATCAGTCTGCTGGAAGCCCCCGAAGCAGGTTGCTGTGGTGCACTGGCACAGCATCTGGCAGCGGAACAACAAGCTGAGCAGCAGATGAAACGTAATATCGATGCCTGGTGGCCATATATTGAACAAGGATGCGAAGCGCTCGTCATGACCGCCAGCGGCTGTGGTAGCACGGTAAAAGAATATGGTTATTTGTTACGCAATGATGCTGTCTACGCCAGCAAGGCAGCCAAAATCAGCGAGCTATGCAAGGATATTGCTGAAGTGATTGCCGCAGAAGATTTATCCGCCTGGAGCCATCTTGGTGACGGCAAAGATATCGCGTTTCAATCTCCGTGCTCCCTACAACATGGGCAACAACTTTCCGGCGTTGTCGAAACGCTTCTGCAGCGTTTCGGCTACAGCCCGCTGCCGATCAACGATAATCATTTGTGCTGTGGTTCCGCAGGCAGTTATTCATTATTGCAACCAGAGTTATCACAGCAGTTGCGCTCGCAAAAGCTCGCCGCCTTAACCGCTGCACAAGCTGATCACATTGTAACGGCCAATATTGGTTGCCAGCTTCATCTTTCCTCTGCTGACTGTTCGATCAATCACTGGATCGAAATGGTCGCCGAACAGATGACAGCTAAATGAGTAATAACCAGATGAAACACGCTGTCTGGCTTATTGCTCTCCTGGTTATTTTATTCTTCTTCGACCGTACTGATGACCTTGCCGGAATACCGACAACACAGGAAATTCAGGCAGAAATAACTGTTGAGCAGTTATTTACCCAGCGAAAAAGTGATGTCCAGGTTGAGGTCTCTGGCATCGTCACCCGCTTGCTGGCTGATGATACTAAAGGCAGTCGCCATCAACGTTTTCTTATAAAGCAGCAGAGCGGGCATTCCTTACTTATCGTGCACAACATTGATCTGGCGCCACGAATTGCGTCACTCACAACCGGTGATGCCGTACAGGTTTATGGAGAATATATCTGGAATGATAAAGGAGGATTAATTCACTGGACGCATCATGATCCGGCCAATCGTCATCCGCATGGCTGGATAAGGCATCAAGGCAGGCTTTATCAATAATGAGTGAACTATTGACCAGCTTTGCCCCCATAGTGGATCGTGCTCCCACTTTACTGATCCTGGGCTCCATGCCGGGCGTGGAGTCCTTAACACAACAGCGGTATTATGCTCATCCCAGAAATGCCTTCTGGCCGATTATCTGCTCCTATTTCTCACTCAGTGAAACAATCAGCTATACACAACGCTGCGAACTGTTACAACAACAGCGGATCGCCTTATGGGATGTATTAAAAAACTGCCGGAGAACGGGCAGCCTGGATCAGCATATTGAAACAAACTCGATGGTTGCTAATAATTTTGTAGCTCTGTTTGCAGAATATCCCTCAATCTCACAGGTATTATTTAACGGTGCGAAAGCAGCACAACTGTTTAACCGTTATGTACAGAAGCCATTACACAGCGCGGGCGTTTATATACAACAGACAAAACTGCCTTCAACCAGCCCGGCTTATGCAGCGATGCGTTTTGCACAGAAACAGCAACTCTGGCATCAGGCATTAGCCGCTCACCATCACCCGGACAAAGCCAACACTGCTTCACCATAGAAGCCGGGTCACCTGACAGTGACCCCGACCGCATGCTGTTTATTTCAGCAACTGGCTGATGTCTTTGGCCTCCCAGTGAGGGAAGTGCTTGCGGATCAACGCATTCAATTCCACTTCAAACGCAGAAGTATCGTTGGCAGCTGTTGTTGCCTGGCCGCTATGATCGGTGATTGCTTCAGTAATCATACCGGCACCAATCGTGACGTTGGTCAAACGATCAATCACAATAAAAGCACCGGTATGCCGGTTACGTTTATAGGTATCAAATACCACTGGTTTATTGAGGGAAAACTCACATAAGCCGATTTCATTGAGCTTTAATTCTGTTGCAGCGTTATGCGCCAGGGTATTGACATCAATCTGATGGTCAATATGCGTCATCACCCCGTTGCTGTCAGAAACACCGACTTTGATGTTGTACTGTTTATAAGCGACCAGCGGCTGCTCTGTCATCCACACAACCATTGCCTTGAACTGGCTGGCAACATGCGGCTGATGATCTCGATGCACAATCATGTCGCCACGACTGACATCAATTTCATCCTGCAACGTCACGGTGATGGATTCCCCCGGAACGGCGTAATCAAGCTCGCCATCATAGGTCACCAACGCCTTTATTTTGCTTTCCTTGCCGGAAGGCAGCACAGTAATATCATCACCCGGCTTCAGAATACCGGCAGCCAACGTGCCGCAATAGCCCCGAAAATCCAGGTTTGGACGATTGACAAACTGCACCGGGAAACGCGCATCTTCAATATTGGCGTCTTTATCAATTTCTATCGTTTCCAGTAACTCCATCATGGTTTTGCCTTGATACCACGGCATGCTTTCGCTTTTATTTACGACGTTATCGCCGTTTAGCGCGGATAGCGGTACAAAGTAAATATTTTCCGTTTCCAGCTCACGGGCAAACTCACTGTACGCTTTGCGGATATCGTCAAACACCTGTTCGCTGAAATTCATCAAATCCATTTTGTTAATGGCAACGATGATGTGCTCTATCCCTAACAAAGACGCAATAAAACTGTGCCGCCGTGTCTGGGTTTGCATACCATAACGAGCATCAATCAGGATAACCGCCAGCTGACAGGTAGAAGCGCCGGTCGCCATATTGCGCGTGTATTGCTCATGGCCTGGCGTGTCGGCAATAATAAATTTTCGCTTGGTGGTAGAAAAGTAACGGTACGCCACATCAATGGTGATGCCCTGCTCACGTTCCGCCTGTAGCCCATCGACCAGCAGGGCCAGGTCAACCTGATCCCCCGTGGTACCGGACTTCACACTGTCACGCGTCACCGCTTCCAGCTGGTCTTCATAAATAGTTTTGGAATCATGCAGCAGCCGGCCAATCAAGGTACTTTTGCCATCATCCACATTGCCGCAGGTTAAAAAGCGCAGTAATTGTTTGTTTTCGTGCTGCTTGAGATAGGCTTTGATATCAGTTGCAATCAGCGCATCAGTTTCGTATGTCATGTTGAGTGCCTGGTTTAATTATCTTTGAACGGTTTCAGATTCCCCCAGCCGGGGGATCGGTTTAAAGGATGTTGTCGGGCAAGATGAGAACGCGCTATCGCAACCTCATCTTCAGCGCCAATTAGAAATATCCTTCCTGTTTTTTCTTTTCCATTGAACCCGACTGGTCGTGGTCAATGGCGCGTCCCTGACGTTCAGAAGTGGTTGTCAGCAACATTTCCTGAATAATTTCCGGCAAGGTTTGGGCGCTGGATTTGACGGCGCCAGTCAGCGGATAACAACCCAATGTTCTGAAACGCACCATTTCTTGCTCAGGCACTTCGCCCGGTGCTAACGGCAGACGCTCATCATCGACCATAATGGTCAGACCATTACGCTGCACCACTGGGCGTTTCGCTGCGTAATACAAAGGCACAATAGGAATCTGTTCCAGATAAATGTATTGCCAGATATCCAGCTCAGTCCAATTTGAAAGCGGGAAAACTCGAATGCTTTCACCCTTATTGACTTTACTGTTGTAAATATTCCATAACTCAGGACGTTGTTGCTTCGGGTCCCAGCGGTGGTTTTTATCGCGAAACGAATACACTCGTTCTTTGGCACGTGATTTCTCTTCATCACGCCTCGCCCCGCCAAAGGCGGCATCAAAACCATATTTTGTCAGCGCCTGTTTCAAGCCATCGGTTTTCATGATATCGGTGTATTTACTGCCATGATCAAATGGATTGATATTGGCTGCCACACCGTCTTGATTGGTGTGCACAATCAATTCCAGCCCCAGCTCTTTGGCACGCTGATCGCGAAACTTGATCATCTCACTGAACTTCCAGGTGGTATCAATATGCATTAGCGGAAATGGCGGTTTACCCGGATAAAATGCTTTCATTGCCAAATGCAGCATGACGGCAGAGTCTTTGCCAATCGAATAAAGCATGACCGGATTTTCAAACTCGGCGGCAACTTCACGCATGATGTGAATGCTTTCGGCTTCCAGTTGTTTTAAATGTGTCAGTTGTTTATCTGTCATATTGGTTCTCAATTATTTGGCTTTTACGTGTAAGCCACATTCTTTGGTTTCCGGGTTTTCCCACCACCAGCGCCCGGCGCGAATATCTTCGCCCGGTGTGATTGCACGAGTACATGGCGCACAGCCAATACTGGCATAGCCCTGATTGTGCAATTCATTAAAAGGCACCTCAAAGGCGCGGATATATTTCCACACCTCGCCATTGGACCAGTCTGTTAACGGACTGAATTTCTGTAATCCATGATCGGCATCCCATTCAGATACTGGTAACTCACTACGGGTGACGGACTGCGAGCGGCGCATTCCTGTCAGCCAGGCTTTTTTGCCGGTCAAGGCGCGATTCAGCGGAACAACTTTGCGAATACCACAGCATTCCTTACGCAGCTCAACACTGTCATAAAATGCATTGGGGCCGTTATGCGTGACAAATTGTTCCAGGCTCAACGCATCAGGATAGAAAACATCCACTTCCAGTTGATAGTGCTTTTTTGCCAGCTGCATCAACTCATAGGTTTCTTTGGGCAAGCGGCCGGTATCCAGCGTAAAGATGCCAATTTCCCGAGCATGCTTGGCAATCAAGTCCATCAGCACCATATCTTCTGCACCGTAACTGGTCGCCAGTACTGCCGGACTGTAATC
>CANRLD010000032.1 GCA_947631375.1 uncultured Methylophaga sp.
TGTTGTGGTTATAAATCTGCCAGTGGCCTTTACTCATAAAATACTGGCAAGCATAAATCGGTTTATTGTTAAACACGCCGATGCGCCAGTCGTAATCGGTAAACATAAATTCCTGTAACAGAATAATCGCCGACTGCTGAAAAAATTCAGCCGCATTATGGCGCAATTCATCAGCATTATTTACTTTGATAACCCCTTTGGAAAAGGCACCATCCGGTATTTTTAATACCAGCGGAAAGGTGGCTTCGGCACAGATCTTTTCCAGTCCGGCCTTGTCGTTGCGATACAGTAGATGTGACTCCGGCATCGGTAAATTGTGCTTTTCCAGCAGCTCTTTTAGATAGATCTTGTTGGTGCAGCGAATAATGGAGGTGGGGTCGTCTACTACCACCAGCCCCTCACTTTCTGCCCGTCGTGCAAATTTATAGGTGTGATTGTGAATAGCGGTGGTTTCACGGATAAACAAGGCGTCATACTCCGCCAGCCGGATATAGTCGCGCGGCGTGATCAGTTCAACATCAATTCCAATGCGTTTGCCACTAGAAATAAAACGTTTTAAAGCAGCCATATCACTGGGAGGCATTTTTTCATCAGGATTATGCAAAACCGCCATATCGTAGCGATATGGTCGACGTTTGGCCGGTTTTCGCCACAGTTTGTGACTAAATGCGTCCAACGCATTGGCGAAACGATCCTGTTCCGCTTCGGAAAGTTGATTTAATGCGCCTGCTTTTACCGCAGAAATAAACCAGTGTCCTTTGTGAACGAAGGTGATTTCAATGATCGGACAGGGGTATTGCTCAAATATCTGCCGTGCCAGTTTTTGCAGTCCTTTAAACTCGCACTGACCAAAAAACACCTTCAGGGAAAAATGGCTTTCGGTTTGTTTTTCACTACTAATAATCACTTTGTCGAGATGAGTGCCGAAGTCTGATAAATCGTAGGCGTACAGGCTTTTACGAGACAGATCATTAATAGTACGCAGCCCTGGCATTACCCGGTGGCCACGCGCCTCGGCCACCATCGAGCAGTAATAGCCGGGACTTAGGTATTCCAGCCCATGACAAAGGTTAATTATTTGCGCACGATCGGCAGCGTGGGGCGACGGGGCTTGCAGATAGTCATCAACAGCAATGACTTGAGCGCTCGGAAAGTAAGGAGCCCAGTCTTCAATATTTTCAAGAATTATCAAATGGTTAGCCATTGTGTCTCGGTGTGGGTGCAGGTCAGTGATAGCCGTACTTGGTGCATCATAAGATGAATTTGTCGTGGTGGTGATAAATCTTTTTGCCACAGCACAGATTATCTGGTCAAAATCGCAAAAGTCCCCTATTCTTCGCCCAGTTTTTTAGTACAGGAGAGTTGTTGCCATGTATGCAGAAGCCATTTTGAGCGCATTTTCACAACGCTATGCTGGCGCACGAGACAAGTTTATCTCCGCCGTGGAAACCAGCTCCATTGTTGAGCGGATAAACAATATTGCGCACCCGCTACGTGGCCCGAAAAACGAACGCTTGTTTTGCGATATTGCTTGGGCGGGTAATCCAAGATCCAGAAATGTTTTGGTACTGGTTTCAGGGGTACATGGTGTTGAAGGTGGCGTTGGCTCGGCGATTCAATCTGATTTTGTTGGCAGACATCGACGCTTGCCGGCCGATGTTTGCGTGGTGATGGTGCATGCCTTGAATCCCTGGGGCTTTGCCTGCGCCAGCCGCAATGACCATGAAGGGATTGATATTAATCGTAACTTTGTCAATTTTGCTGACACGCAGCCGGACTCTACGGAGGCTGTCGCCATCTGGAAGCAACTGATAAAGCAGCCCGCGACGCTGGAGAGCGTGGCTGAACAGCGTGAACAGTTCGACAAACTTAGCCAGGGACAGTACAGCGATGCTGGCGCACTGTATTTTGGCGGTAAGGCGATCAGTTGGTCGCGGCAGATTATTGAAGATCTGGTGGCGCAATTAAAACCGGAAAAACGCCAGAAAGTAGTGATTATTGATATCCATAGTGGTCTTGGCCCTTATGGCTATGGCGAATTGATCAGTGATCACCCCGATGGCAGTGCGGGTCAGCAAATGGCACGAGCATTATTTGGGGCAACCGTTGCCGAGCCGGCATTGGGTACGTCGGTCTCTGGGGAAAAATATGGGCTACATGATTATTTCTGGCATAAACAAGGCGACAACGTGTGCTTTCTAACACTGGAGTTTGGCACCTTTGGCAGTCAGCAAATGTTGAACGTCCTGTTTGCCGACCAACAGTTACAGCAGTCCGGCAAGGTTGACTGGTCAGAGCAGAAAACGCTGGATATCAAACATGCCATGCAAGACTTCTTCTGCCCTGACGAAACGCAGTGGCAGGAGCTGGTACTGTTTCGTGGCCGGCAGGTCATTGAAATGGCATTAGAAGGGTTAACAGCCCATGAAAATGGCAGCTAACGGACAGATAGAAAATACCGTCATAAGACCGGCCACGCTGGCCGATGTGGATAGCTTGTGGATCATTGAAACAAGCTGTTTTGGCAGTGACCAGCTATCCCGCCGCAGCTTTAAGTGGATGATTGAAAAGGCCAATGCCCTGTTGCTGGTGGCCGAACAGCAGCATGTTATTCTGGGTTACGTGTTGCTGCTGTATGCGCGAGGCACATCTTTAGCCCGTATTTATTCGCTGGCAGTATTGCCCGAATACCGGCAGCAAAAAGTTGCCGGCAAATTAATGCAAGAAGCCGAGCACGCAGCTCTGGCCGCCGGGCGGAGTTTTATCCGGCTGGAAGTGCGTGTCGATAACCCGACAGCGATCATGCTTTATACCAAGCTCGGTTATCATCAGTTCGATATCGTCAGTGATTATTATGCTGATCACGCCAATGCGCTGCGAATGATGAAGGTGTTGCAGCCACAGCCGGATGAGCTACCGCAACAAGTCGTTCATTACCCGCAAAGTACCGATTTTACCTGCGGCCCCGCCAGCCTGATGATGGCAATGAAAACCCTGCAACCAACATTACACCTGGATCAAGGATTGGAGTTGCAGTTGTGGCGGGAGGCCACCACAATCTTTATGACCTCGGGACACGGTGGTTGCAGCGCACAAGGGCTGGCCCTGGCGGCCTGGCGCCGTCACTTTGATACCACCTTAATCACCAATAGTCATGACGTGCCGTTTGTTAACAGCGTGCGCAGTGAAGACAAGAAAGTCGTCATGGAGCAGGTGCATCAGGATTTTATGCGTCAACTGAATAGTTCGACGGTCAAGCAACAGACCCGGCCACTGGATGTCAATGTGCTGCGTGAATATCTTAATGATGATGCATTAGCGGTGGTGTTGATTAGCTCCTATCGACTTAACAGGAGCAAATCTCCGCATTGGGTGGTACTGGTTTCTATCTCGGACACATTTGTCTACTTCCATGATCCGGATATCGATTGGGATGACGATAAAACGCTTACCGATAGTTTCTATGTGCCGGTTACTCACAAAGAATTTAACCGGATGTTAGGCTATGGCAAACCACGTTATCAGGCGGCGGTGATTCTGCACCTGGCAACATAAGCGACAGTTAGCGGGCGAACTCGCACGGCGATATTGAGTCTCTGCAGTACAGGAGAAATAAACCATGTTGAATAAACTGAAGCAGCTATTACAGCGTGAATTAGGTGATGTCGAAGGAGAAAATATCGGCCCATCGCCGGTTTCGGTGAAGCTTGCCGCCGCTGCATTGATGATCGAAGTGATTGCCGCAGACTACCATTTCAGAGACGAAGAGCGGGCATTGCTGCTGGCGATATTGCAAAAGCGCTTTTCACTGGATGTCGATACCGCAGAAAAACTGCTTGAAGAAGCAGAACAGGCGCATAAACATTCGACCGACTACTTCGCCTTTACTTCGGAAATTAACCGCCGCTGCGATCAGCAAAAGAAAATCGAATTCATCCACACATTATGGCAACTGGCAAATGCCGACAATGAAATTCATCAGATTGAACAACATGTTATCCGTCGTATCAGTAATCTTTTACACGTCTCTCACAGCGATTTTATTGCCGCTAAAATCGCCGCAACTGGGCAAAAGGCATAAGCGAAACGGTGTACTGAGCACGGAGCCGCCTGATGGAATGGCGCTGCCCCGGCAGTCATTGTTATCCCTCGGGCAATATTGATTTAAGCAGATTTTTATTTACTAACAGGAGGAGCGGAATATGGCTGCCGAATGGACAGATAAAGATGAGCGTCAGTATCAACATATTGCAGAGCAACAGAAAAAGCGCGGTAAAAAGTCTGACAAGGCAGAGGAAATTGCGGCGCGAACCGTTAACAAGCAGCGTCGAAAAGCAGGCCGGACACCTTCGAAAATAACGCAGGGAACGGGAAACCCCAACTCATCTCTGCAAAGCCGAACAAAGCAGGAGCTGTATAACCGGGCCAGTCAATTAAACATCAAGGGACGAAGCAGGATGAACAAGTCGGAACTCGTGGCGGCCATACAAAAAAGATAATCAGCTTACGGCTTGTAGCGACTTATTCGCATGGCTGCCAGATTGGTGCAAGACTGCAATCTATTGGCTTCGGTTTTGCTGTGGCATCTGTTGATGGCGTAGAGGTTGGCTCTGCTGTTGGGGCGGTTTCTCGGCCAAAATCATTGTCAAATGCATCGACAAACGCATTGCGCAGAATCGCGATAAAAGCTTGCCAGGCGCTCATTTCAGGATCATCCAGATTACCGCGGATCTCAATTTGGCTGGCAATCCGATCTTTGGGTGTGTTGCGAAAGAGTTGGCCGAAAGCACCAACGACCGCTTGCCAGGCGGCGCTGAATACGCCTTGTTGCAAATCTTTTTCCAGATCAAAAATTTCTACATTATCGAGGATCGGTTTGGCATATCCCGTTAGCTGGGCATTGTCAGCCTGCAGCTCCATAACAAAATCACCGTTGCCGGATTTGAAATTAAAATTGCCATAGGCTTCGGCAAAATTATTCAGCTTTAATAAATCAATACCCGTTACTTTAAGATTGATATCAAAGTTGTGAAAGTCACCAAGCGGGTCCAGCTGGCCATTGAGACTGGCATTGGCATTATCAAAAAGCAGTCCGTGAAGGGCGAAATCAGCAAACTCCGGCCCACTGTTTCGATCGGCGTTGCTCAAATGGGTAATTTCGCCATTGAGTTGAGAAAAGACAATATGAACGGGAGGGCTGGAGGTGAAGTTATGAAAGTGGATTTTGCTGTCCTCGATATCCAGCCGATCAATTTGCAGCGGCAGAATTTCCTGAACAGCTTGCCGCCAGGTCGATTTTTCAGCAGGTTGTTGCTTTTCAGTGCCGTCATCTACCAAGTGCATCTCTGCCCTGGCTAGCGCAACATCGGCAACAATTTTTCCTTTAAAAAGAGCGCTCCAGCTGACCGAGGTATCGATGAGATCGGCCTGGAAAAAAACAGTCTGCGGATGTGCCTTGTTGGTAATTTGCAGATCGGTGACTGAATACGCGCCTCGCCACAGGTGGATATCTACCTCCGCAACCTTGCCGTGATAATCACCCATATCAGCAAGCTGGTCATTCAGGTAGTCCTTTACAAGGGAGGGCAGTTGCAGGCGAAAAACAACTAAAACCGCTGCCATTATAAGCAGAATAGTTAACGTTACTGACGTTCGGTGGGCATTCATAATAATGTCCCTTTTGCGGGTGTTATTTCACCTTTACGCTGGAAGATAACAGCGCCGCTCATCTTTTTGAGAGTCGGTGGTGCCAAAACAAAATAGCCGTGCGACAGCTTTATTTTGTCCAGCAAGCGAGGAAGCGCATTAACTTGAGTCAAGCAATAGCAGAGAAGTTTGAACGCTTCATTGACTGTCTACCCTTCGTCGTTGCGAGCACAGCGAAGCAATCCAGCCCCCATCCTGTGTCTTGCAGCCAAAGCCCGACTGGATCGCCGCGGCTTGGTCGGCCTCGCGATGACAGGTTGTTCGGTTGAAGATAAGTTAGAAAAATAAAAGACTTGGCAAAGTGCGTCGCCAAAACAAGCTGGGTGATTTTTCAGCTGATCTTGGCGACTCGCATGCGATTTCGATTAGCGTGGAACTATAGCTCGCTACGTGCACGTTGGACCGCTTTGAGTACCTGCTGTGGCGCGGTTCCACCCAGATGGTTACGTGCCGCTACCGATCCTTCCAATGTCAGGACAGTAAAAACATCTTCGTCGATTTGCTCGGAAAACTGCCGTAATTCGCTGAGCTGCAATGCGGATAAGTCTTTACCATGTTTTATGGCATAGGCGACTGACAAGCCGACGATTTCATGCGCATCACGGAAAGGTACCGCTTTGCGCACCAGGTAATCGGCCAGATCCGTGGCGGTTGCATAACCTTTCAGGGCGGCAAGACGCATATTGTCCTTTTTCACCGTGATAACCGCCATCATATCGGCGTAGACGCGCAATGAGCCAAGCAGGGTATCGATGGTGTCAAACAGTGGCTCTTTGTCTTCCTGATTATCCTTGTTATATGCCAGTGGCTGGTTTTTCATCAGCGTCAGCAGGTTAAACAGGTTGCCGTAAACCCGACTGGTTTTGCCGCGCACCAGTTCCGGTACATCCGGATTTTTCTTTTGCGGCATGATCGATGAACCGGTGCAAAAAGCATCACCCAGATCGACAAAATCAAACTGGGCAGAGGACCAGATAATCAGCTCTTCAGAAAAGCGCGACAGATGCATCATCAATAACGAAGCAACGCTGTTGAATTCAATGGCAAAGTCACGATCACTGACCGCATCCAGCGAGTTGCGACAGATGCGGTCAAAGCCCAGCAGTTCTGCCGTATATTCACGATCGATCGGAAAGGTGGTGCCAGCCAGCGCGGCAGCGCCCAGTGGCAGACTATTGACGCGCTTGCTGCAATCATCAAGTCTTTCCAGATCACGAGAAAGCATTTCAAACCACGCCAGCATATGATGACCAAAAGTCACCGGCTGCGCTGTCTGCAGATGGGTAAAACCGGGCATGATGGTGTCAAATTCACGCTCGGCAACATCCAGCAGAGTACTGCGTAAACGTTGCAGCTCACTACGGATAGGCTGCGTCATTTCACGCAGATAAAGCCGTACATCCGTCGCCACTTGATCATTGCGTGAGCGACCGGTGTGCAGTTTTTTACCGACTTCGCCAATCAGTTTGATCAGCCGGGATTCAATGTTCATGTGCACATCTTCCTGTGCGATTGACCATGCAAACTCACCGCGATCAATTTCGCTTTCAATCTGCTGCAGGCCATTGATGATCTGATCGCGCTCAGCCGTTGTCAGCACGCCAACTTTGGCCAACATGCTGGCATGAGCAATTGAACCTTGAATATCCTGACGATACATACGTTGATCGAAATTTACTGACGCGGTGAACTCTTCAACGAATTTATTGGTTGGTTGCGTCAGACGGGCGGAAGACAGTTTTTTATCAGATGCGGTCATGGCAGGCCTGTGATTGCTGGCAGTTAAAAAGCAGCATTATAACGTGGCTGTTCGTGGAACCGCAGGGGAAATGTTAGAATCGCGGATAGTTTCGGCCATTAAACGGAAGTGTTATTTCATGAGTCAACGTATTGTTCGTATCGCTACCCGGCGCAGTCCACTGGCTATCTGGCAGGCCGAATTTGTTCGTGACAGCCTGCTGGCTTTACATCCACAGTTGCAGATTGAATTGGTTCGCATCAAGACGCAGGGCGATATTATTCTGGATACCCCGTTGGCAAAAGTAGGCGGTAAAGGCTTGTTTGTAAAAGAGCTGGAACAAAGTATGTTGGCTGGCGAAGCGGATATTGCGGTGCATTCGATGAAGGATGTGCCGGTCGAGTTTCCTGAAGGACTGCATTTACCGGTTATTTGCGAGCGTCATGATCCGCATGATGCGTTTGTTTCCAATCATTTTGACAGTATTGATGACTTACCGCAGGGTGCCAGAGTGGGCACTTCCAGTCTGCGGCGTGAATGTCAGCTGCGTCGCTATCGGCCGGATCTGAATATTCTGCCACTACGCGGTAATGTGAATACCCGACTGGCCAAGCTGGATGCCGGAAACTTTGATGCCATTATTCTCGCGATGGCCGGGTTGCAGCGATTGGGCTTTGATGCGCGGATCCGTAGCGCCTTGACGCCAGAACAGAGTTTACCGGCAATTGGTCAAGGCGCCCTGGGCATCGAGACCCGTCTTGATGATGACGAAATGAATGCCTTGATAGCGCCGCTGAACTGCCCACATACCTCCATTACTGTCAGAGCAGAACGCGCTTTAAATCGGCGGCTAAAAGGCGGTTGTCAGGTGCCGATTGGTGGCTACGCTATTCTTGAGGGCGATAATTTGTGGTTACGCGGGCTGGTGGGCCGGCCGGATGGTCGGCAAATGCTCAAACAGGAAATTCGCGGCAGCGCCAGTGATGCCGAACAGCTCGGCAGCATGCTGGGCGACAGGTTACTCGAACTGGGCGCGGATAAAATACTGGCAGAGGTTTATGGTGGCTTATAACGCTGATCCACAGTTAACGGGACGTAAGATTCTGGTTACTCGGCCTGCCGGTCAGGCCAATATGCTCGCCAGTTTGATTGAACAGCAGGGTGGAGAAGTGATCCTGTTGCCGGTGATCGACATTGTCCCTGTTGATGTCGTGGAGTGGCAGGTATGGCAACCGCAGCTTACCGATTGGCTGGTGTTTGTCAGTCCCAATGCGGTGAGCTGTTTTATGGCGGGTTACCAGGGACAGTTGCCGGAACATATCAAACTGGTCGCAGCTGGAGAAGGAACCGCTCAGGCAATGCGGCAGCATGGTTTGCAAGTTGATTTGCAGCCTGAACTGTCTAACGGCAGTGAAGGTCTGTTACCGCTTGCGCAGTGGCAACAAATGCAGCAGCAGCAAGTGATTATTGTGCGCGGTAATGGCGGTCGGGAATTGATGGCGGACACCTTGCGCGACAGGGGCGCACAGGTAAGTTTTCTGGAAGTGTACCGGCGCGAATTACCCACGCTGCCGGCGAGTGTGTTGCAACAGGCATTGCTGGCTGACTGGCTGACGATAACCAGCGTAAATGGTGTAAAAAATCTGTTAAGTTTATTATCTGACTATCGGCAACAAATTTTGCAAAAACCGCTGCTGGTGGTAAGTGAGCGAATCCGCGATTTTGCTATTGAACAAGGGTTTGAACAGGTCTACGTTACGGCGGATGTCAGTGATACCGCAATGGTTCAGCGACTAATTGAAATGGGATCAGATTATGCAAGCTAACAGCAAGCCAGAACCTGCGGAAAAAACTGCCGCAGCGTCTGACAAGTCACCATCAGCTGTCTCCAAAGGTCGTGGCGTAAAATATACGATTCTACTTATTGTCGCGTTACTGGTTATGTTGCCGGGCGTGGCAGCACTTTGGCTGTTATGGCAGCAACAGCAACAACTTTTCGCTCTGGAAGATCACCTTGAGGTGATAACCGATATTAACAGCGATGTCGCCCAGCTTGGCAGCGCGCAGGGACGATTAAGCGAACAGTTTTCCACGTTACAGCAAATGCAACGTGAACAAAGCGATGTGTTGACCAAACTGCAAAACCAGTCGCCGCTGACCACCGCTGATATCGAAATGGAGTGGGCGCTGGCAGAAATCAAATATCTGCTGAACCTAGCCAATCAGCGATCCTTGCTGGCTAAGGATATGGAAGGAGCGCAACTGGCATTATCACTTGCCGATCAACAGGTGCGAGAGCTTGGTGATTACCGGATGCAGCCGCTGCGTGAACTGATTGCAGAAGAGCAGTTGGCACTAAGTGCAGTGGGGAAAACAGATATTGCCGGCATCGCTGCAAGCATGTCGGGTTTGCTCGCTGCTGTTGATAATCTGCGGGTCATCACTGGCCCTAAACAGACTTTCTTCGATGATACTGAGACGGAATCGCCGGTGACGCAGGGGTTGTGGCGGGAATCGATTGCAAAAGTATGGACGCAATTGCGTTCTCTGGTGGTGATTCGTCAGCAGCAAGACGCGCCCGCAGTAGTTTTAATGCCGGAGCAACGCTACTTTCTCTATCAGAATCTACGCTTGCAGTTGGAAACAGCACGGTTTGCGGCCTTGTCAGGTAATCAGAAAATGTTTGAGCAAAGCCTGCAAGCCGCTATTCTCTGGCTGGAGCAGTATTTTGTCGGTGACCAACGCGACGCCATGCTGCAAACATTACAAGCCACGCAAAAAGAGAGCATTCACATCGAAACGCCGGATATTTCAGGTTCGCTTCGCTGGTTAACAGGGTTTGAACCATGAAGTGGTTGATTATCCTTGCGCTGGCATTGGCGCTGGGCGGCATCGTTGTCTGGTTAGCTGATTTTGAACCGGGGTTTGTGCTGGTTCAGTATGGCCAATGGACGCTGGAAACCTCATTAATCGTTTTTACGGTTGCTGTATTGTTGCTGCTGGCACTGTTGTATCTCGCGGTGCGCAGCGTTGTAACCGTCAAAAATGTTCCGGACAGACTGCTTCGCTGGCAGGAAAACCTGCGGCATAAACGGGCCAGTAATGCATTGACCAACGGCTTGATTACGCTTGAAGAAGGTCGCTGGGCAGAAGCTGAACGTATGTTGCTGCGCCATGCCAGTAATAGTGAAACGCCGTTATTGCATTATCTGGCCGCTGCCCGGGCGGCGCAAAAACAACAGGCGCCGGAGCGGCGGGATGACTACTTGAAACTGGCACATGAATCCACTCCCGGCGCTGATATTGCCGTCGGCGTGGTGCAGGCAGAATTGCAGCTGTCTGCGGGGCAGAAAGAGCAGGCATTAGCAACGTTACAGCACTTGCGTGAAGTTGCGCCAAAACATCCATACGTTTTACAACTGCTGCAACAGCTGTATCAGGAAACTGACCAATGGCAGGAAGTACAATCGGTGCTGCCAGACTTGCGTAAACGTCATGTGCTGGATGCGCACTCTGTTGATCTGCTGTCGGCAGAGGCAATGGTTGGCCAGTTGCAAAATGCGCTGAGCCAGCAGCAATGGCAGCAAATGGAACAGCTCTGGCAAAATTCTCCAGCAAAAATCAGGCAATCCGAGCAGGTGATAAAAACCTATATCAGCGGACTGATTGCCCAGGGAAAACAGCTACAGGCATTGCTGTTGATAGAAGAATATCTGCGTAAGGACTGGAGTGATCTGCTGGTTTACCAATATGGCACCATCCTTGATGGTGACTTGTTGAAGCGTTTGGCGACAGCTGAAAAGTGGTTGCAGCAGCATCAACAAAATCCTTGGCTTTTGCTGACACTGGGTCGTCTTGCTCAGGCCAACAAACTTTGGGCCAAAGCGGAAGCCTATTTGCGTGCCAGCATTGAACACGGCCCTCGCGGAGAGGCGTATCAAGCGTTGGCAGCCGTGCTCTTGGCACAGGATAAACGGGATGCGGCGGCCGATACTTACAAACAAGGGCTGGAGGCAGTATTGGCTGATACTGCGAGTGGCTCGGTTTAATACGCGTCCAACAATAAAAAAAACGGCGTATAAATCGCCGTTTTTTTTATTGCTTGCAGAATGTTGGATCAGCTATTACAAACGCATTGGCATGACCACATATTGCCGTGTAAAGGCCGGATCGTTGGGTATAATCAGCGCGCTGCTGTTTTCATCGGTAAAGATTAATTTCACTTTGTTGTCCGGAATGGCATTCAGCAGATCGAGCAGATAAGCATTATTAAAAGCGATTTCTAATTCCGGGCCCGTGTATTCCACGACCAGTTCTTCTTCTGCCGTTTCCTGTTCCTGATTGGTTACCGTGGCTTTTAGCAGGTTGTTTTGCAGGTTGATCCGCACACTGCGGTGTTTGTCATTGGCGAGAATGGAAGCGCGTGATAAAGCCTGTTTCAGTTCGTCGCGTCCGGCAATGACTTCTTTGTCTCCGCCGACAGGAAGTACGCGTTCGTAGTTGGGAAACTGCCCATCAATTAACTTGGAAGTAAAATGCAGATCCGGCAACTCGACTTTGAGTTGCTGTGGACTGATGGCCAGCGTCACGTTATCAGCAATATCGCCCAGTAAACGTCCCAGCTCCAGAATGGCTTTACGCGGAACGATCACAGCGCTTTTTTCCGGGTTGGTTTCGGCGGTTTCGATACTGCCAAGTGCCAGCCGGTGACCATCGGTTGCCACTGCTCGTAGTACATTGTGCTCGCGTTCCAGCAACAAACCGTTCAGGTAATAGCGTACATCCTGGCTTGCCATGGCAAAACTGGTTTCATCAAGCAGATTTTTCAATGCGGATTGTGGAACGGTAATTTGATCACTGTAACTGGCACCTTCGCTATCGGGAAAGTCCGCTGCGGGAAGTGTCGCCAGTGAAAAACGGCTTTTACCGGCACGCACCAGCGCTTTATTATCTTCCGCCTGAAAGCTGATCGTTGCGTTGCCAGGCAATGCTCGTACGATATCCAGCAATTTTCGGGCTGAGACGGTCGTTTCTCCCTCTTTTTCGACTGATACCGGCAAGGTAGCGATCATTTCCAGTTCCATATCGGTACTGGTGATCACCAGCCGCTGATCATGGCAACGCAACAGAATATTGGATAGGATGGGCAAGGTTGAACGACGCTCAACGATGCTGCATACCAGTTGTAAGGGACGAGCAATAATGTCTTGGCTTACAGTAAATTGCATGATGGTTCTCTCGGCTAACTCGATAAAGTACGAAGTAAATTACGATAATCTTCCGCAATGCGGCTATCCGTTTCTTTCAGCTCTACGACTTTGCGACAGGCATGCAGCACGGTCGTGTGATCGCGCCCGCCAAACGCTTCACCAATTTCCGGCAAGCTGTGACTGGTAAGCTCTTTTGCCAGTGCCATAGCGATTTGCCGTGGGCGGGCAATTGAGCGGGTGCGTTTTTTTGCCAGCAGATCCGACACACGTATTTTGAAGTATTCTGCAACAGTTTTCTGGATGCTTTCCAGTGTCACCAGCTTTTGATGAAGCGCCAGCAAATCCTTCAACGCTTCCTGCGCCATGTCAATTGATAATGGTTGGTTGGTAAACCGTGAGTAGGCCATTACCCGTTGTAACGCGCCTTCCAGATCACGGACATTGGATTTAATGCGCTTGGCGATAAAAAAGGCCACGTCATCCGGCAGTAAAATCAGATTCTGTTGCGCTTTTTTGATCAGGATAGCGACACGGGTTTCGAGCTCGGGTGGCTCAATGGCAATGGTCAACCCCCAGCCCAGCCGCGACTGTAAACGCTCATCAAGATTTTCCACTTCTTTCGGAAAGCGATCACAGGTAAGAATGATCTGCCGTTCACCTTCGAGCAAGCTGTTGAAGGTATAAAAGAATTCTTCCTGGGAGCGCTCTTTTTTGGCGAAAAACTGAATATCATCAATTAATAAGG
>CANRLD010000033.1 GCA_947631375.1 uncultured Methylophaga sp.
CCTCTCAGACACGCGATCAACGCTTTGACTTTGATATCTACGGTGGCTTTGTCCAGGCTATTTACAAACCGACTGAAAAGTTGAAGCTGGTGCCTGCCTATCGGGTAGATACGGTGCGTGGCAGTTTGAATGACGCAGGTGTGCGGCGGGATATCAGTGATTACGGCAATATCCACCAGCCAAAATTCAGCGCCGTTTACTCCTTCACTGATCGTTATGCGCTGTATGGCAACTGGGGCAAAACCTTTCAGGTGGCTTCTGGCGCTGCCAGTTACAAGAAAAATGTTTTCTCTGATGATTTGAGCGCCTCCATTAATGAAGGCTGGGAAATCGGGCTGAAATTTACCCCGACCGATTGGTTAAACGGCCGGGTTGCAGTCTGGCAGCAGGTTGCCTCTGAGGAGCTCCAAACCAAACTGGGAGATAAGAATAACGACAGTGAAAATATTGGTAAAACCGAGCGTCGTGGTATCGATATTCAATTTAATGCACAGGCGACCGAAAAACTGGGGTTATGGTTTGCTGCCGCATTGCAGGATTCGGAAATACGCGAAGCAAGCACAAAATATCCAACATCCAAGGGTAACGAAATTCATCACGTACCAGGCTATTTACTGGACGCCGGGGTTGATTATCAAGCGAATTCCAGGCTGACACTCTCCAGCTGGGTCAGCGCACAAGATGATTACTACCTGACGGTAAACAATGACACACGAAAGTTTGGCCAATATGTTTTGGTGAATGCGTCGGCCAGTTATGCGCTGACACCCAAGGTTAAATTCGAAGTAGAACTGAAAAATATCTTTGACCGTTATTACGAATATGTGTGGTTTGATTCTGATGGTGAACAATCACTGCACTCCCCCGGTGATAGACGTGCTGTGTACGGCTCGATTCAGGTAGACTTTTAGGCCGGTTATTATTTCATTGGTTCGCTGTCGTGCCGGGCAGCGAATCAATAATGTCATTCGGATAAAAGCCCATCATGAAAAACGCCCGCCGAATCTGGCTGAGCATTCATTTATACCTCGGTTTGAGCATCGGTGCCTTACTGGTATTGCTGGGGCTGACCGGCAGTATTCTGGTGTTTTATCTGGAAATTGATCAACTTCTCCATCCTCAGCTCCAGCCAACAACGGTTCCTTACGAATTACCATCGCAACAGGCGATTCTCGACGCATTACAGCAAGCTCATCCCTCACGTCAGGATCCGTGGCGCATCGAGCAGCCTCTGCATGCTGATTGGCCGATTATGGCGCGTTATTACACGCCGGTGGAATCTGTTGATAAAACCTTTGCCCCGCTCATGCCCACCGTCGATCCGGTCACACTGGAGGTCACCAGTTCCCGCTTCTGGGGCGACTATGCAATGACCTGGATTTACGATCTGCACTATACCTTGCTGCTGGATAAGTCCGGCAAAATCATCATTGGCGTTATCGGTCTGATTTCACTTTTATCTTTTATTTCAGGGATCTGGTTATGGTGGCCGGGCTGGACGGGTTTGAAATCGGCGTTAAAATTACAGCTTCGATCCGGTAAAGCACGGCTGAATTACGATCTGCACGTACTTGCTGGCAGCTATGGCCTGGTGTTTTTGCTGATATTAAGCCTGACCGGTGCCGCATTGGCGCTGCCCGATCAAATGGCAATGGTAGTCAGACCTTTTTCCGAGTTGGCCAAAACTCCCGCTATGACATTGAAGCAGACGGTAACCGGTTCGCCGATTGATGCCGATCAGGCCGTCAATATTGCCAGAAAGCAATTCCCTGAGGCCGAATTACGCTGGGTGGAAACGCCGGGGGTCAATAATCAGCAAGCCTGGCGGATTGCTTTATATCAGCAAGGCGAACCCAGCCGACGATTTCCCCGCACCCAGGTTTGGATTGATCCGCTGAGCGGCGAGGTTCTGGCCATTCGCAATACCAAACAGGACAGCGGTGGTGATGTATTGATGCACTGGCTGCATCCACTGCATAACGGCGAAGTATTTGGATTGACCGGCAGAATTCTTGTGTTTATTGCCGGGTTGCTGCCCTTGCTGCTATTTAGCACCGGCATCATTCGCTGGCTACAAAAACGCCGAGCGCGGCGGCTGGTTGCCCAGCGAGATCACACTTAAGCCTCTAATCGGCGTCAAACGGCTTCTCTTCAAATAGCTTTTCCCCGGTAAACATCGCCGATATCACCGCATTTCGCTGGGTAACATCGATATAAATCGCCGCGGCAATATGGACAGGGATAAGGATCATCAACAGATAAAAAATCCATTCATGGGCACTGCGATAAGGCTGACGCCATTCACGCATTTCTTTATAGGCTGCTTCGTTAATACCTTCTTTGGAATACGGTTTAATCAATTCTATGCTGGCCGGATCTTCGGCAATCCATGTCTTGATCTGGTTACCAAACGGCGGCATATAAAACGTACTGGACAGCACCAGACCGGTTACGGCTTGCGCCGTCATCAACAGCAGCAAGGCGGTTACCATCATTCTGGCTAACGGGCTATGGCCTAAAAAACGTACCCGACGACCAATTTTATGCCCTTCGATGGTGGCCTGAAACTGTGCCTTATACACTTTTCCTATTGGCAAAATGGCACGCCAGCGAGAAAAGCGGCTGCCGAGAAATGTCCATACCAGACGCCAGGCCAGTGTGATAACAAAAACATATCCAACATAGACATGTAGCGTTTTCAAAATCACTTTACCGTCATTGCTGATATCCAGCGCATCACTGGTCATCAGCAGCACGCCAAACACCGTCAACAAGGCAATACACAGTACGCTTACCCAATGAAAAACGCGCACTGTACGATCCCAGACAGGATAAGCTCGTAACGTTTGCTGTGTCATACTGTATTCCCTGAATTCATCTCATTATCTATTGGTAGAACAAACTGGCAGCGCCTTACTTTTAGGTGCGAGAAAAGTCCCCATCCCATTGCCGCCAAAGTGCAGCACACTGCTCGTGTTGCTGTAAATGCTCCAGCCACCAGTGTTTTAAAAAAATCAGCAACAATTGCGGTTCATCATCTCGTAACCCTAACCGTAGCTGAATATCAAACTCGTCCAGTATGTTGATTGCCGTTTCGCAGTATTGCTCCAGCGATGCACTTTCCATCGCCCGCAAAATGCCCTCTTCTGTCTTGAAATGAAAATTCAGATAACTTTTCAGTACGCTGACCGTTGGCATCAGATCACGCAGGCCGAATCCTTGTTGAATAAAGTAATGCAGCGAATTAATAACGGCCACCACACCGCGGTGTTGCTCATCAATAAGAGCGACATGCTGCAAAAAACTGTCCTGCCAGACGATAAGTAGTGGTTTTTGCGACCTTTCCATGCAACTTACACCGCTATCGGCGCTTTGATATGCGGTTGCGCCTGGTAATCAATTATTTCAAAGTCTTCAAAACGGTAATCAAAAATCGATTCGGCTTTACGCTGAATTTTCAGCTGTGGCAGTGGTCCGGGGGTACGCTGTAATTGGGTTTCGACCTGTTCAAAATGGTTACTGTAAATATGTGCATCACCGATGCTGAGGACGATCTCGCCAACTTGCAGATCACATTGCTGTGCCAGCATATGCGTTAAAAACGCCAGTGACGCAGTGTTGTAAGGATTACCCAGAAACAAATCATTGGAACGGATGTATAGCGAAGCGCTGAGTTTTCCACCTGCCACGTAAAACTGATACAGCACATGGCAGGGTGGCAAGGCCATTTTGCCTGCGGCAGCATTTTCCCACGGTTTTTGTGATTCATCAGGCAGTAGGGCCACATTCCAGCCATTGATGATATGACGGCGACTGTCCGGGTTATTTTTCAGTCCATCAATCAGCGCCGAAATCTGATCATAGCGTTTGCCATCGGCACCTTGCCAGTTGCGCCATTGCGCGCCATAAACCGGCCCCAGTTCGCCTTCTGCTGTCGCCCATTCATCCCAGATGGAAACGCCATTTTCCTGCAGATAACGAATATTGGTGTCACCTGTCAAAAACCATAACAACTCATGCAGAATACTGCGGATATGCAGCTTTTTGGTGGTCAGTAGCGGAAATCCCTGCGCCAAATCGTAACGCACTTGCCGACCAAATACCGAACGGGTGCCCGTCCCGGTACGATCCTCTTTATCTACGCCGTTTTGCATCACATCACGGAGTAAATCAAGGTATTGTTTCATGCTGCTTTCTCACTCAATATCAGAGGGGGCTACTCTAAACTAAATGCCAGCGTCACGCACCCTTAGCGCATGTTATTTACTGTCGTCAGACAAACCATATTTCTGCATACGATACAGCAGGGTGTCGCGCGTAATACCCAATAACCGGGCTGCCTTGGAGCGATTGCCCGCAGCCATTTCCAGTGCCTGCTCAATCAGATCCAGTTCGACTTGTGCCAAATCAATACCTTCCGGGGGAATAACAAACCGCGGCGCTGCAGAAAATGACTGCTGCTGCATTTCCGCAGGCAAGTCCTTGAGCTGCACCATGCTTCCCGGTTGCAGCAGACTCAATCGCTGGCAGAAGTTTGCCAGCTCTCTTACATTGCCCGGCCACTCATAGCCCTGCAATTGCTGAATCACTTCCCTGGCAAAACGTAGCGGCGCATTATTGGCGGCAAACTCGCGCGCAAAATGTTGCAGTAACAACGGGATGTCTTCCTGCCTCTGCTGTAATGGTGGCAATTCCAGCGGCACCACTTGCAACCGATAATAAAGATCGGCACGAAACCGCCCGGCTTTGGTCTCAGCCGGTAAATCTGCACTGGTTGCCGCCAAAATACGGGCATCAATGACCTGCAGTTTATGGCTACCCGCCAGCTGACATTCGCCGGCTTCAAGAAAGCGTAAAACCTTGGCCTGTACATTTAACGGCAAGGCATCCACTTCATCCAAAAATACTGAACTTCCTTGCGCCGCCAGCAGCCGTCCAGGTTCAACAATGTCACCCGCGGCATTACCGCGACCAAACAGATCCACTTCAGCATTCTGCGCCGGTAAAGCGGCACAGTTTATAGTGACCATTGCTTTATCTGCACGACGACTCAGCTGATGCAGTCGTTGTGCGACCAGTTCCTTGCCGGTTCCTGTGTCACCGGAAATCAGTACACTGGCATCACTTAAAGCGATCATCGGTAACACACGCTGGATATGGGTGATTTGCGGTGAATGTCCAATCATGTCCGTCATCGTGCTGTCCATATGCTGAGCTGACTAATGCGAATGTGCAGCAGAGTCATTATCTGCTGCCGGATCAGTAATCGGATGATTATCCATCGCATCATGATGGTGGTGGTGATCCGGATGTGGCCACAGCAATACCAGGATCGCCATCAAGATGATCAATAGGCCGGCGAGTTTGCGAAAAGCCTGATTACGCGCCAGTGCAGCCAACATACCGGCAAACATGCCGGCGCCAAACACCGCTGGCAAGGTGCCTAAACCAAACGCCAGCATCACCGAAGCAGCATAGAGTGGATCGCCGGTGGTTGCTGCCACAGCAAGTCCGGCATACACCAGCCCGCACGGCAACCATCCCCATACTGCTCCCAAGAAAAAGGCTTGTTTTAAACTGCGTACCGGCAAGAGTCTCTGGCCGATGGGTTGTAACTTGCGCCAAATCGGTGCGCCTATTTTTTCCGCATGGGCAAATCGGGGAAACCAGCCGGCAAGATACAGCCCCATGGCAACCATCACCAGCGTCGATAAGTAACGTAATATTGAAAGACCATTTATCTGTGTCAGTGGCGAAACTAGCAGCCCGACAATGCCGCCAGCGATGCTGTAACTCAGGATGCGCCCGAGGTTATAGTTCAGCACAAAAGGCAACATTTTCCGCTGTTGTTCCCGAATATGTGGCGGCAAGGTCAAGGTCAGTGCACCTATCACCGAGCCACACATGGCAATGCAATGTGCCGAGCTAAACAACCCCAGCAAAAAAGCGGTGACCAGTGAAGTGGTAAGCGCGTCCATCTGTCTACTTATTTAACCCGAATCATTAATAAAAAGGCAGATTAACACTTTAGCCGAGTATTTTTTGGGTGATTTCCCCCAGTGAGTCCCTAAAAAACCTACTTTTTGTCTGACAACACAATGGAGAAAACAGACGGTTAATCAAGAAAACGATGGATTCAGTCACGCAGCTTCAAGCGAATCCCCACCTCTTTCAGTTGCTGTTTTTCCCGCAGCAAGTCTGCTTCGGTTAATGGATGTTCCGCCAGCCAGCCAGCGGGCATTTCGAGAATCAACGTGTCACGATGCAGGCTGAGTGTTACCCGGCTATCGGTTTTTTCGCTACGACCACGATTAAATACCAGCGATAACCGCAATAAAATAGTTAACCGGGTGGTGGCTAACTGCAATTCATCAGAAAGCTGTTTTATTAATTTACGGGGGAAACTGCGCCGCTGCCCGCGCATCATAACGGCGAGAGCCTGCTGTTCTTCCCGAGAAAAGCCGGGTAAATCCGAATAGGCCACCAGATATGCCGAATGCTTGTGATATTGCTCATGTGAAATTGCCAGCCCGACCTCATGCAACATGGCGGCCCACTGTAAACGGCTTAAATCTTCTTTATTATCAATGCCCCATTGTGCAGCGACCTGTTCATACAACTCTGCCGCCATTGTACAAACCCGTCCGGCATGTGCTTCATCCACATGGTAGCGGCGTGCCAGAGCATTCACCGCACGATCGCGCTCATCATCATGCTGGATACGGCCTTGCAGGTCATACAGCAAACCTTCTCGCAGGGCACCATCAGCGACAATCATTCGATCAATTTTCAATCGATCAAAAGCGGCTTTTAAAACGGCCACCCCGCCTGCCAGCACGTTAGCGCGTTCGTCACTCAAGCCTTCCAGCTGAAACTTCTGGTAATGCCCTGCTTGCACCATGTGTGCAATGATCTTGTCCAGAGCTTCCATGGTGATAACACCGTTTTCGCTCCAGTTTTGTGCTGTTGCAATGCCGGCTACCGAGCGAATAGTGCCCGATGCTCCAACAGCTTCAACCCAGCCAAGACTCTGGTAGGGACGCTGAATAGAGCGGAGTTTGATGGCTGCTGTCAGCAGCGCAGCTTGCATTCGTAGCTGACTGACGACGCCATCGGTGAAAAAACGCTGACTGAAACTGACGCAGCCCATTTCCACACTTTGACGGCGCAGCCATTCCAGTCCTTCACCAATAATAAATTCGGTACTGCCGCCACCGATGTCGACCACCAGCCGACGACGGTTATCAAACGCCAGAGAGCGGGAAACCCCCATGTAGATGAGACGTGCTTCTTCTTCACCTTCCACAATCTCAATCGAATGACCCAGCGCCTGACGGGCCTTGCGCAGAAAGTCACGGCTGTTTTCGGCAATACGCAGTGTGTTGGTACCAACCACTCTGACCTTGTCTGCCGGTAAGTGCTCAATACGCTCAGCAAAGCGTTGCAGACAGGCAATGGCGCGATCTTGCGCTTCTTCAGACAGCACATTGTGCCTGTCCAGTCCTGCGCGCAGCTGCACCATCTCCCGCAGCCGATCCATTACCTGGAAATGGTCATCACGCAAGCGAGCAATAATCATGTGAAAGCTGTTAGAACCAAGGTCTACAGCAGCCAGTACATCGGAGTCTTCAGGTGTTTCCATAAGTTCAGTTTTTGCGGACTAGCAGGCATTTTGCCTGACTCAGCCGGCGGATGCCACGACCTTTGACAAAGCGATAACAAAAACGCCATGTCGATGAGACATTAGAACTCAGGTATTTCTGAGGATAGTTTACTCGTCACCCTTGATGACTTTTTCCATCTTTTCGATGGTCAGATGTCTGACATCCTTCCCTTTAACCAGATAAATAATGTGCTCGGAAACATTGCGCGCATGGTCGCCAATACGTTCCAGTGAACGTGCTGACCACATCATATCGATCGCCCGACTGATGGTGCGTGGATCTTCCATCATATAGGTCATCAGCTGACGCATGATGCTTTCATATTCTGCATCCACCTGACGATCGGCATGCGCCACCTGTAATGCTGCGTCCACATCAAACCGCGCGAACGCATCCAGCGTGTTATGCAACATGCTGGAAACATAATGTCCCAATGTCTGTAGCTCACGATAATTCTTTTTCGGCCGGTCTTTTTCTGACAGGTTTAATGCCATACGGGCGATACGTACCGCTTCATCACCAATTCGTTCCAGATCGGTGATAGTTTTCAGAATGCCGGTCACCAGGCGCAAGTCACTGGCCGCTGGCTGACGTAAGGCAATAATCTGGATGCATTCCTCATCAATGCCGACATCCATCTTGTTCACTTCTTCATCGCCGCTGATAACCTGGCGCGCCAGCTCGGAATCACCTGTAATCAATGCATTCATCGCATTGCTTACTTGCTGCTCGACCAGCCCCCCCATCGCCAAGACACTGCTGCGGACATCCTGCAATTCCTTTTCGAATTGCTGCGAAATATGTTGTGACTGATTTGTAACCATAAAAGGATCTCCTGAACCTCAGTCTAGCCGTAGCGGCCAGTAATATAATCTTCAGTTTGTTTTACGCCGGGATTGGTAAACAACTGGTCGGTAGCGCCGAACTCAATCAATTCGCCCATATACATAAAGGCTGTGTAATCCGATACCCGAGCTGCCTGCTGCATGTTATGGGTAACGATAACGATGGTGTATTGATCTTTCAGCTCGTTAATCAGCTCTTCAATTTTCAGGGTAGAGATCGGATCCAGAGCCGAAGCAGGCTCATCCAGCAAAATGACTTCCGGCTCGATAGCAATCGCACGGGCAATCACCAGCCGCTGCTGCTGACCGCCTGACATTCCCATCGCTGATTCATTGAGCCGATCTTTCACTTCATCCCAAAGCGCGGCACCTTTCAGCGATTTCTCGACCACTTTATCCAACGTCTGCCGATCATTGATCCCTTGCAACCGTAAGCCATAAGCAACATTTTCATAAATGGATTTGGGGAACGGGTTTGGCTTCTGGAAGACCATGCCAACCTGTCGGCGCAGCTCAGCGACATTAATCTTCGGATCATTAATGTCGATTCCATCCATTATCATTTCACCGGTGATGGTGACATTGTCCACCAGATCATTCATCCGGTTAAAACAGCGCAACAGTGTGGATTTACCACAACCGGACGGTCCAATAAATGCGGTTACCTTTTTTTCCGGGATGGTCAGACAAATATTCTTCAAGGCTTGATCTTGGCCATAATACAAATTCAGATCTTTCACCTGGATCTTGGGTGTTTCATTGGCCATCAACAATGCTTCTTTTCCCTCACTGCCAGCGGTCTGGTTTAACGAAACCCGAATGGGTGATGCGTTAGTAGCTTGTGAATTCATAGTCATATACTCGTTTAATTACAGGGGGCATTGACAGCTGTTAGTCAGACACGCTGCGATAACGCTCACGTAAGCGATTACGGATACTGATCGCCGTCAGGTTCAACACCACAATCAGGATAACCAGCACCAATGCGGTGGCATATACCAACGGGCGAGCGGCTTCAACATTCGGGCTTTGGAAACCGACATCATAAATATGAAAGCCAAGGTGCATGATCTTGCGTTCCAGATGGATGAACGGGAACGTGGCATCAACCGGCAGGGTTGGCGCCAGTTTCACCACACCGACCAGCATCAATGGTGCAACCTCACCAGCAGCACGGGCAATCGCCAGAATCAATCCGGTCATCATTGCTGGCGTGGCCAGTGGCACAATAACTTTCCATAAGGTTTCTGATTTGGTTGCACCCAGCGCCAGACTGCCTTGACGGATCGTAGACGGGATCCGTGCCAGACCTTCTTCTGTCGACACAATTACAATCGGCAAGGTTAATAACGCCAAGGTTAATGATGCCCAGAATAATCCCGGTGTCCCAAAAGTCGGGGTCGGCAGCGCTGCCTCATAAAACAGTCGGTCAAGATTGCCGCCCAGAAAATAGACAAAAAAGCCCAGACCAAATACGCCGTAGACAATCGATGGCACCCCGGCGAGGTTATACACCGAAATGCGGATAATTCGGGTCATCAAGCCTTGTTTAGCGTATTCACGCAGATAGATTGCTGCCAGAATGCCGAATGGGGTCACCATGATCGACATGACAAAAACCATGGTCACGGTGCCGAAAATGGCCGGGAAAATACCGCCTTCGGTGTTTGCTTCACGTGGCTGATCAGACAAAAACTCCCACAAACGCTCAGCATATTGGCCGAGTTTGGCGGGGATAGACATCGTATTCGGTGCAGTGACCCGAACAATATTTGCCAATGAGATGGTGACTTCCTTGTTATCACTCATCCGCATTTGCAAACTGTCACGGCGCGTACTTTGGTACAACGCATCCAGTTCAACACGCAATTGCTGATATTCAAGGTCAAGCTGTTCCCGGGCTTGCGCAACACGCGCTTCTTCCGCCGCCCGCACTTCCGCTGGCGGATCTCGCAAGTCCAGACGACGCAAATCCAGCCGCAAATTGTTTATTTTGGTGTTAATAGCACCAATGCTGCGTTTTTCAACTTTCTGGATTTCACGATGTAACGCCAAACTGCGATCGACAGATTGCTGTAACAATGACCAGAAGTTCTCATCATCGGCTGTCGCGATGGTTTCGCCTTCACGTTGCAGCAGCATGGGATAACCATAGAAATTACCCCACTCACGCCGCTCGATCACAAAGGCATTTTGTGGGTAACGAAACTCCTCCATCCCCGGTTCGAGATACCAGACAAAATCGCGCCCCGTCTGATCCCGGTTACCCTGTTTAATCAGATAGCGCGTTACCAGTTCAAGATCGTCGGGGACATAATTACCGGTGTCTCTGGCCACCACCGCCGGAATCGTTTGCGAGCGCACAACTTCACCCAGCACCACAGATTGCGCGCCGGTATGATCATTGATTTCAATTTCCGCCACATTGGCTGGCCAGAAGTGACCAAAGCCTCGTACTGCAATCAATCCGATCAGGCCGATCACCATGATCATACAGATAGCCACTGCACCACCATTCAGCCAAATCCACGGCGCACCACTTTTAAACCATGTTTTCATTGTTAATCCTTAATCCCAATTACAGGTTGCTGTAGCGGGCACGCAGCCGCTGACGGATAATTTCAGCAAAGGTATTGACGACAAATGTCAGCGCCAATAGCACTAAAGCAGCCAGGAACAAGACACGGAAATGTGATGATCCCACCGCTGTTTCCGGCAGCTCGACCGCAATATTGGCAGACAACGTACGCATTCCTTCAAAGATATTGAAGTTCACTACCGGGCTGTTGCCGGTCGCCATTAACACAATCATGGTTTCGCCTACTGCACGGCCAAACCCCATCATAATGGCAGAGAAAATGCCGGGACTGGCCGTTGGCAGCACCACCCCTACAACGGTTTGCCAGCGGGTTGCCCCCAGCGCCAATGAACCTTGTGTCAAGTGCTTGGGTACGGTAAACACCGCGTCCTCGGCGATAGAGAAAATAGTGGGGATAACGGCAAAGCCCATGGCAATACCGACAATCATCGCATTACGCTGATCGTAGGTAACACCGATGTCGGTAAACCACTGCCGCATGCTGCCATTAAAGAACCAAATTTCAATATACGGACTGGCGGCAATACAGATAATACCGAACAACAAAATCACCGGAACCAGTAACGCAGCTTCCCAGCCATCCGGCACTGTATGACGAATAGCGGCTGGCAACTTTGACCAGCCAAAGGCAAACAGCAACATCATCACCGGCATCAGGATCAAAAAGCTGAAGATGGCCGGCAGGTGATCTTCCGCAAACGGTGCCAACCACAGTCCGGCGAGGAAACCAAGAATAACCGTGGGCAGAGCTTCCATAATCTCGATACTGGGTTTAACCGCTCCGCGAATTTTAGGGGACATGAAGTAAGCCGTATAAATCGCTCCGGCAATTGCCAATGGCATGGCAAACAACATGGCATAAAACGCTGCTTTCAGCGTACCAATCGATAATGGCATCAGGCTGAATTTTGATTCAAACTCATCCGATGCCGAAGAGGACTGCCAGATATATTCAGGATCAGCCCGTCCTTCATACCAGACCTTGTTCCACATGGCAGAAAACGATAGTTGTGGATGCTCATTCCACAAGCCGGCAACATGCACTTGCTGCTGATTATCCAGCAGCATTAAACGGCCGTTTACCTGCGATACCGCAACACCTTGCAACGGCGTTTCTGTTTGTTTCTCTAAATATAATGTTCGGGCTGAGGTACCGTAATGAATCCCCAGCGAGCCATCAGCATCGACTGCCAAAAACCCTTTTCGGGTGTATTCAGGGGCAAGCGCAGTAATTGCTGCGTTATGTGACTTGAACTCGCGTATTTTTGTTAAATCATATTGATTATTAGCATCGCGCACCAAAAACCACTGCGCCAGTTCACCCTGTCCCGTACCGACGATCAGCGAAACCGATCCCACCAGAAAATCCATCGCGGTGATAGGACTCCCTTCACCAGCATCGACACTGGCAACCAGCCGGGGATTTTGAAGGTCTGCGATATGGTAGTAATGAATCAAGCCCTCGCTGTCGGCAATAAACAGGCTACGCAGGGTTTTATCAATCAGCATTTTGACGGGCTCAGCCGGAACCTCACCCAGCGCGACCCGGTTGGTATTCACCGTCACCACGCCGGTCAGCATATTCGTGGTACTGCTTATCTGCGTTAGTACGATACGTTTGTCCGCTGTTAATGCCGCGATTACTGTTCCGCCAGTGCCGCGTGAGGCGGTTTCAATAGCCAGCATTTCAAGCGGCTGCCCCTGCTCATCGACAGTAATGGCCTGTTCGCCAAGCGGATATTCTATTTTCGGGGTAATCAAACGCCGATCATCAGGAAAGGAAGTGTCAAAGCCATGTTTGCTGATCAGCACCTGTCCATTATCCAGTCCACGTGCTGTAACACCACTGATATATTCAGAATTGGCAAAGCTGGTGATGCTGACTTGTTCAGGCAGTGGCAACTCAACCTGCTCACGGATCTGCCCACTATCTGCTTCAAAAAAGGTGACCAGTCCGTCATCGGTATACTGTATGCCCAGTTCCTGATAACGCTCGATAACCAAATGCTGAGTTTCGGCTTGTGTCACTGGCAGGCTATAACTGGTCTGTGGTGTTACCGAGGCGCCCTTGAAGATGGGCATCACCTCATAAAACAGATAGACAAAAATCATTGTCAGCGCAAACACTACACCATAACCAGCATAGGTAATGCCCCAACGGGAAAGTTTGTCTTTGAAGTCGCGCT